>JAWVZW010000364.1:0-2866 GCA_033721975.1 Balneolaceae bacterium | reverse complement strand
CCGGCCCCCTGGATAAATGACAAGTGTGCTGAATCCTCTGCATCATACACACCGGCCTGTGTAAACGGAGCGATCTCTTCCGGAAGTAGATGCCCGTAATCGGGTACGTCTACCCGTTCGGGAATTTCAGGTTCGGGTTTCTTCGCTGTGTGAATCACTGGCTTCTCCCCTTCAATCAGCGGCCATTCGTATGATTTTTTCGAGCCGTATGCATCAAAACTTTCACGATATTGTCTGGCCGTATCAAACAGGCTCCGATAGATATGCGCAGATACATTGGAGTCTTTCAGTTTGATATGAGCTGACTGAACCGCAAACGGACATCCTGATTTTTCAGCCAGATCGTCACTGATTTTACCTGAACCAAAACAGGACACGTACTCAGCCGGTTTATTCATCAAACCTAGAACCGGGCTGACCACATGCGTGGCATAGTGCATCGGTTTCATTCGCTCCCAGTATTCCGGCCAACCTTCCATATCCTGCGGGTGGCTGGCCTGCAGATATTGAATCTCCCCCAACTCCCCTTTTTCGTACAACTCTTTGACAAACAGATACTCACGGCTATAGACCACGGTTTCTGCCATGTTGTACTTCAAGCCGGTCTCTTTTACCGTGTTGACAATCTCTTCACATTCCTCGATGGTTGTTGCCATGGGAACCGTACAGGAGACATGCTTGCCGGCCCGAAGAGCCATCAAGGAATGTTTGGCGTGCAACTGAATCGGGGTGTTAATGTGAACCGCATCAATCTCGGGATCTTCAAGCATCTCTTCATAAGATGTGTATCGCGTATCCACACCGAACTCATCCCCTATTTCATTCAAACTATCTTCGGATCTCTGACAAATAGCATACATATTTGCATGTGGATGCCGTTGATAAATGGGAATAAATTCAGCTCCGAAGCCTAATCCTACAATTGCAATATTTACTTTTTTATCAGCCATAGTCAAATTTTTTAATTGTGATTTATGTTCTCATTAAAATGTTGGTGTACAAATGTTTAGTTAAATTATTGAAATTAATTCAGGAGTCTTTGGAGAAACGAAAGTCCATCTTTTGCAAGCTGATCGGGACTCTCAGCAAGCGGCCTCCAAATAGCCGCGGCTTTTGCCAAAAGTTCATTATCGGGCGTAAAGGTTTCAATAATAATGTGCCGGTCATATCCAATTTCGTGTAATGCTGAAGCAATCTCATCCCAGTCGAACTGCCCGGTTCCGGGAGTTCCGCGATCATTCTCCGCAACCTGGAAATGATACAAATCTTTTCCGGCTGTTCTGATTGCATCCCCAAGGCTCTTCTCCTCAATTCCGGCATGAAAAAGATCAATCATCACCTTACAGTTCGGATGATTAACCCGTTCAACTACATCACAAACCTGGCTTGTCAAATTCAGAAAACTTGTTTCAAAACGGTTGAGCGCTTCGAGACAGATCGTAATGTTTTTGGATGCTGCGTAATCCGCTACTTCCAGAAGCTGGTTGACAAGCAATTTGGTCTCCGATTCCCTTTGCTTTTCATCGGATTCCCACAACCGGCCAACTTCTGAAGCCAGCGGGCCTACAAACAGCTCTGAGCCCAATTCTTCGGCAGCATCGAGAGAATCTTTCATGTATTGCATCCCTTTTTCACGCACAGATCTGTCAGGATGAATAAGGTCTCTCCCTCCACCCATCGCTGCACAGGTTGTCAATGTGAGTCCACTGTCTTCAACAGCTTTTCGAGCTTGTTCACAATTCAGAGTCTTTGGATCCTCAAGTGGGATTTCGACGGTATCGAATCCTAATTCTGCGATTTTTGGAGCGTACTCTTCAATTACCTGGTTATTTACGGGAGCTGTCCAAAGCCAAAGACTTACACCAAATTTCATAGAGATCGTTTAAAATTATTCAGAGATTAAAGTGCCTTGCATCATAGTAAAGTGGCCTGCATATGTGCAAATATATGGATACAAACCTGGAGGTGGCACAGTAAACGTGACATATACCGTTTCGCCGGGCTTAGCAAGGGTTGTGTATGCAATCATTCTCTGCTGATTTGCCTCGTCCTGGGGAATATAATTGGTTTGAGAAGCCTGAAGAGCTGCAACACCTACAGGATTGATATCTGACCGGCTTTTCACCAAAACAACATTGTGTGGCAGATCTCCCCTGTTTTCATATTGAATGGTTAGGGTTGATCCGGCTTCGGCTTCAATTTCGGTCACATCATAACTGAGGTCAGCACCAACAGAACCGATCACCACTGTATCACCATTGGCCGCGGCTAAGGCTCTTCTTTCTAATAGTATAGATTCATTTTTTGAATCTAGTCCGTATGAATATTTAGTCATTCCGGATATAATCAAAAAACAAGCTATGAGGCAAAAGCACTTTGCATTCGTAAAGAAAATACTTTTAAAGTTCATTAATTAAATAACCAATACATTGATGATTCAATTCGCACAACTAAAGATCTATTCTACCCCAAAGAGGTTGGGTGTTCCCCATGTTTCAGACAGTGCATCCAGATGTTCATGGTCCTCTTCAGGAAGCACAGCTTTCAGACTGCTTAACTGATTAATCTCCTCCTCATTAAATTCCGGAATCAATCCTTCTTGCCATTCGGCGGCTAAACCGCGTATAAAAGCAGATGCAATCACCGGATCAGTTGATTCAAGTTTGGTCAGATAGTCTGAAACAGAGCTTTCTGGAGATTCCCCCAAAGCGTAGTGTCCTGCAACCGTTTCAACAACAAATCCAACATTCGCTTTGTAGGTACTGTCAGCATTTTCGGGAATTTCTTTTGTTAAAACATGATCCAGAAAGCTATTGTCATTCTTGGACGCCGCTGCCGTACCTGCATGTCGAATCCATTGATCATT
>JAWVZW010000363.1:0-2867 GCA_033721975.1 Balneolaceae bacterium | reverse complement strand
GTAGCCAAAGGCGGAATGCTGAGCAGCGCCGAGCGCGACCGGATTGCAGAAACGGTTGCCCGCTATTCCGGTATCGATAAACAGCACGTGCTCGACTACAATCTCACGCTTCCCACGTCCTTCTACTGGAAAGAACTCTTGCGTGATGAAGGGTTAACGGTTGGCAGGCTGGATTCAAGGTATCGCGGAATTGACCGAATGAATGCAGGTGACTCCTACGATCACGATCCGGCACTGACCTCCTGGAATCACGCTTTTACACCCGCAATCAATTACTATCTACGGAACGTACTGGGATATGAGACGGATCTTAAATACAACATATTCGGCCCGGTTCGACCGTGGGATAACGACAACGACAATACAGGTGATGATCTGCGGCGTGCCATGGGAGAGAATCCGTTTCTGCACGTAATGGTACAATCAGGCTATTACGACGGAGCCACCGATTACTTCTCGGCAAAATATGTGATGTGGAATATGGACCGGAGCGGCCGTGTGCAGGATCGTTTGAGGTTTGAAGGGTACAGAAGCGGACATATGATGTATTTGCGACAGGAAGACCTGGCTACCTCCAACGAACACATTCGCGAATTCATCAGGGAATCAACAACCAACGGTGAGTCTGCCCGGTACTAATTCGTCTTATACATCCATCATACAATATTGATTAGCCACGGAGGCACAGAGAGTTAAAATTCTGTGTTTCCGTGGCTTTTTTATTTCAAATGGGACAATCTAACTTTCAGCCAATTCTGAAATAGCCTTCTCTACAGATTTGGATCCGCTCAGCAAGTCAAATTCCAGGCCAGCCGTTTCCGGATGCTCCAGCACATAGGCGATGACCGCGGCTACATCCTCCCTGGGTATTTCACCCCGGTCAAGATCGCCTGCTTTTACTTTTCCGGTTCCAGGGTCATCCGTAAGACGGCCCGGTTTGATGATGGTATAATCCAGTCCGCTATTGCGCAGCGCTTCGTCGGCCTCGGCTTTTGCCTGCTGATAAACCTGAAATACCTCATTGCCTCGCGGTGTATCTAATCCCATCGCGCTGATCATGACATAGCGGTCGATATGATTCTTTTTTGCTGCTTCCATCAGTTTGATGGCACCGTCACGGTCCACCGACCACTTTCGCTCCTTTCCGCTGCCCGGCCCTGCACCGGCCGCAAAAACTACGGCATCTGCTTTTCCGACAGCATCTGACAGATCATCATTTTCTTCAAGATCTGCAATCACGGGTTCCGCACCCGCTTGTTTCAGGTCATCTGCCTGATCCGGATTACGTATTAATCCTCTCACTTCATGCCCTTTATCCGATAATATGGGATGAAGGTGCATGGCTACCTTACCGTGGCCTCCGGCTATGACTACTTTCATGACTTATCTACTAATCTTTATGGTTTAATTTTTTCGTTATCAAAAAAACAGCATGCATCATGATGCCGTTCAATGGGTTACTGGTAGGTGGCATTAATTTCTAGAATTGGGACAAAAACTATTAAACCGATACCTTCGTCCTAATCATTGAATAACCAACACAAAAAAATTCAGATATCTGTTTTTATGAAGAAGTCACCGGCCGCTATTTTTCTATGGAGTATCACTTTCTTGATGTCATTTTCTATTCTAAGCAGCTGCTCATCGGGTACTGAAGACGGTGACTTTAGTGTTGACTCTTTACCCATACTGGAGATGCAGCAAACGGTTCAGTTTTCTGAGTCGGACGAGATGCTTCTGAGCAATATTTCTCAGCTCAAAGTGGACTCAGAAGGAAATATCATCATCGTTGATGGCAGGCAGCGCATCATCCATGCCGTTGATCCCTCCGGAAATTACATCCAGCAAATTGGAGCCAATGGTTCCGGCCCGGGGGAGTATCAGTTTCCCGGAATCGTCGAAATCGGCCCTGACGACTCCATCCACCTGATGGACTGGGCCAGCAGGACTGTCATTTCTTACAGCAAAGAAAACGGACAGTGGGCTTTCGAATCTGATTTTATTGCAGAAGCTGATCAAACCGGCTTTTTCTCCACTATGTTCCCGCTTGGATCCGGTGAATATTTTATATCGGCCGGGACCATGTCAGCCAATTCAGAAGACCAGTCCCTGGTATTCAAAAAAATCGGAACCGATAGCAATGTACTTCAGGACAGTATCCAGGTAGTTCCGGGCAACGAACGTTTTAAGATCCGCTCCGGGGATACAGCCATGATGTCGTTGTCACAGAACGAAATGCACAGACAGTCTGTATACGCTCATGATTACAATGGCTCCATTTATTATGGATGGAGTGATTCGCTTGCGGTTTTCAAATTGCCTTCGGGTAGCGAATCCTTTGATTTGCATGCAGATATTGACCTGGAAAATGCACCGTTTACCTCAGCCAGCGGGGACTCCATTCTTAGCCGTTTTGAATCGCTGCTTGAAGGCAACTCATCGGCACGAAACGACCTGATCTCATCATTTCCGGATACCAAACCGATATTCAGCAGAATGCTTGCCGATGAATCCGGGCATCTCTGGATTCAGCTTCAGCTTCCTGAGGGTAATGCTACATGGCTGATTCTGGACCCTCAGGGTGAGCCTGTTTACCGTGCGATTTTTGATGAAGGAATGAATTTGCGGGCAGTTCGTAACGGACTGGCCTACGTTGTGATTGAATCCGAGCTCGGCGTTCCAGCGGTTAGAATAATGGAATTCGACTATAACTGAACAGATTGACTTCTGTTGTTTGATCAGTCATTCTGAAGGGCTGGAATTTGTCCCCTTATTTCGCCGTGTCGGTACCTGCGGGATGAGATCAGTAAATATAGTTTTCCATCACTCAAGGCCTGACGCACGGCTTCGCTTAATTGGAATGTATT
>JAWVZW010000362.1:0-2871 GCA_033721975.1 Balneolaceae bacterium | reverse complement strand
TCGCAGGTGTGATGATAAGCAGGCACGCAGCAAGGGAAATCAGTAATCTAATATTGTTTTTTTTCATCCCGATTGTAAATGATCTGTTTGTGAGGGTGTGTAACTTCGTTTCATGATAATAAAACGGAATCAATTCAGAAACCGGCAACGCTGCAGTATACAAGCTTCATACTATTCCGTTCTGACTGATAGTCCGTTTCCGATTTCTGAGGGATGCATATCTGCTCCTACTCTCCTTTCAGGCTATTGGTTGGATTCTCCAGGGCCGCTTTTATCGACTGTGAACAGATCGTTAGCAGGCTGATTGCAATCGTTATGACCAGGCTAGCCAGCAGTGTAATAAAAAGGTGCCATCCGATACTGATCTGGTACGGAAACGACTCTAGCCATTTGCTGATAGCAAACCAGCAAAGGGGAAGCGCAACCAAATGTCCCGCAATAACCAGCTTCAGGTAGTCTTTGGAAAGGAGCATAAATACGCCCGGTGCCGACAAGCCCAATGTTTTGCGGATAGCGATCTCTTTTCTGCGCCGACTTACGGAGTAGGATATCAGCCCCAGCAAACCAAGGCACCCAACCAGGATAGCAAGTCCCGAAAAAGTGCCCAGTACGCCGGCCAGCTTTTCCTCTCGGCTATAAATCTGGTCCAGTCGGTCATCCAGAAAAAAGTAGTCAAACGAATGCGTCCGGTCTACGCTGTTCCAGATCTCCTGAAGTTCACTGATGGCGTCTGAGGGATCGCCCGGGGCCAGCCTGACCTTCATAAATTCAATATTGGTTACGAATTGATTCAGGTTTGCGGGCAGCTCCATAATAAGCGGCTCCAGTTCACGACGCAGCTGGGTGTGATGAAAGTTCTCGGTCACTCCAATAACAGTCATGATCTGATCTTCAAACCGAAAGCTTTTTCCGATTGCATCCGCCGGCTCGCCCCAGTCCAGGGTTTCCACCATCTCACGATTGATCAACACGGCCTGCGCTTCATCGGTCTGGAACTCTTTGGAGAATGATCTGCCTGCCAGCAGCGGGATGTCCAGGGTTTCAATGAAATCGTGCAGCACAAAAATCTTGGCAAACGAGGGTGTATCCTCTTCCGAAAATCCTTCCGGTGTGATATTGTAGGTCAAAAAGTCCTCGTCACCCATCACCATCTTAGACCCCGTTACACTGATAATCCCCGAATGGGCCAGCGCACGCTCCTTGAACGCGTCATATGACCATACAGCACTTGTCATTGCCAGTGGGACGACCAGCACCTGCTCTTTGTCAAAACCCATATCCTTCTCCTGCAGGTAGGTATATTGAAACCATGCAGTAGAGGCTGCTATCAGCAGAAATGCAGTTACAGAAAACTGAATCAGCACCAGGAACCTTCGCAGTTTTTCTCCTTTCTTTCCGCTGGCATACGTTCCCCTCAGGCTTTCTATGGGCTGCATGGATGCCAGTACAGCCGAAGGATACATTCCTGCCATGAGTGAGACGAGGAGTATGAACAGTAGTGTGATCCCTGTCCACTGCAAGGTTCCCAGGTTGGAGAAGCCTATCTCCCTGCCTGTAAACAGTGAGAAGATCGGCTGTGAAACCGCAATCAGGAAGATGGCCAAAAGCCCTGCCAGCAGCACATAGATCATGGATTCAAGAATAAACTGAACTACCAGGGCACCTCGACCAGCTCCCAGCACCTTGCGCATGCCCACTTCACGGCTTCGGTATACAGCGCCGGCTGTAGAAAGATTGACAAAGTTAATGCAGGCAATGACCAGGATCAGAAGCGCAATTCCGGAAAAGATCCATACCGTGGCGTAACTGCTATTGGGGGCTATTTCAGCTTCCAGATCCGAATAAAGCCAGATATCCGTTAAGGGCTGCAGTTGCAGCTCTACCGTTTCCGTCTCGGTGAAGAATTCCGCATAGTACTGATCAATGAACGTATCAAATTGTCCTTCCAGGTCTTCCGGACGTGTCCCCTCACTCAGCAGAATATAGGTCCAGACCGGATTGGATCGCCATCTTGATGTCAGTTCATCATAATTTCTCCACATTCCCCGAAGGCTCTCAAACGACGCAAGCAGATCCGGGCGAAAATGACTGTTTTCCGGCCATTCACTCATCACCGATGTCACCGTCAGGGCAATGCGTCCCTCCAGTGCCAGGGTCTTGCCAATGGGATCCTCATCCCCAAAATAAAGCCTGGCAATTTCCTCCGTGATCATCACCGAATTGGGTGCGTCCAGACCTCCATCTGGGTCTCCGCTCAGAATGTTTACATCAAACAACTCCGTCACGGAAGCATCCGTGAAGTAAAATTTTTCCTGCCTGACTATCTGCCTGTTTTCGGGATTGGCTATGGAAATTTTATCCTGCTGCAGATTGTAGAACCGGACGCCGTCCTGAACGGACGCGGGAAATTCGTTCATCAAAGCATCCTTAAGTGGAAAAGGAGTCGTAGCCGCATCGCCCGATTCATCTTCAAAAACAATCGACTGACTCACCCTGTAAAGCCGGTCCGAATAGCTGTAGTCCCGGTCATACGACCGCTCACTAAGCACATACATTGTGATAAGTACACAGCACGCTATTCCTACACCCAGACCTACAACATTGATCAGCGTATAAACAGGATTTTTCCTGCTGTTCCGAAATGCAACTTTTAAATAGTTCTTAAACATCCAGACTGGATTATCCCTTCATAACATCTCTAATCTGACAAGAGAAAATACTTTTCTGAACGTTACAACTTAGCAGCCCGGCAAATGATTTTAAGAGTTTTCTAATGATTTTATACCCGGGTATGGCCCACAGAATCAGGGTATCATTTACTTGATGGATCTATCAGGCAGTCAACACAAAACTGCATATAAAAAAGGTCTT
>JAWVZW010000361.1:0-2879 GCA_033721975.1 Balneolaceae bacterium | reverse complement strand
TTCACATACCCTTGCACCTTCGATCGGATCGGGATATCCTTCACCCCGCGCATTTCTAAGTGTGGCAATATGGTCGATGTTTACAAGTAATCTCATGTTTTAGTAGATTCCTCTATCAATATCATCCAGGTACCCAAGATACAAACTCCTTTTGCAAATTGAGAATTCAGTGATGGACAAAGAACGGCTCTTTGCGGTATCAATTCTACTTTTAATCGTCGTAATAACCTCCGGATGCGGAACTGTGAAACGCGGTTCGGTTTCTGCACCTGTACAGCAGGGATCTGAAGCAACTTTACCGTCTGAATCACAACCTGCTGCATTTGCACTTTCCACCAGTGGCGGGAATTCAATGGTCCGTGTAATGCAACAGCTTCATAGCGCCCATACTGAGTGGGAGGGTACACCTTATCGCCTTGGCGGATCCGGAATGAATGGGATCGACTGTTCCGCTTTTACCCAGGTTGTATTCAGGGAATATTTTGGGAAGAACCTTCCCAGGAATACACGTCAGCAGCTAGGTGAGGGTGATGGAGTACGTAGAAGAGGCATCCGGCCGGGTGATCTTATATTTTTCCGTACCGGACGGCGCACGCTCCATGTAGGCATTGCCATGGAAGGTGGTGACTTTCTTCACGCTTCGGTCTCCGGCGGCGTTACGATTTCAAATTTGGCAGAAAGCTATTGGGGCGGAAAGTTTTTGGGTGTCAGACGGGTACTGTAAAAAACCTGCAGATCGTTACTTCGTTTCAACGGCTATGGCACCAAAGGAAGCCCGTATACCATATATCTGTGAGGCCTCCATAGAACGAAGTACCCGGATATTCTTGATGTCTTCTACATTTACCAGGCTGTCGATGTCACTAAACTCATGACCAATCGGTACATCGTTTACTACAAACAGAACCCGTGTGTCTGAATTGAAAGAGAACTCCCTTTTTAAATAGACATTGACCAGACCGGATCGGTTTTCAACATAAACTCCCGGCAACCTCTGGATCTGTTTCAGCAGGGAAATAGAAGGGTCAACAGTCTGATCATCTTGTTGGGTTGTTTCGACAGTCTCTTCTTGATTCTCATTATTCATACCCGGTTCCATAGTCTTGCAGCCGGTAATAAATAGTATAAAAAAGAAGGGTAGGATATACAGGAATACTTGTCTCATGGCAGAAGTACCTCAGGATTCTATTAACTTCTTCTGCCAAGATAACGGAAAAACACTTCGTATTCATATACGGCAAAAAAAAAGCCCGCAGGCGTTCAAACCGGCGGGCAATCTCTCTTGTTCGTTCTGTGTGTTCTCAGTTCTCAATCAAACATTGTTGACACAAGGGTAACGTGTCGTATGTGTGTGTTGCTCTGATTATAGTATACGAACAGAACATACTACACATCACCGCATAGGCATGCAGTATTTGGCAGACTGATTAATTAGAAGCATTAACTCTAATTGTAAATATCGAATTATAAATGATTTAAGATTGTTGATTAAAGCAAATAGAAAGACTAATTCAACACGTTTATTTATTATGTCTGCAGAGAAACTAAGAGATTATACATCCGATTTGCATAGTCTGGAAACCCACCTGTTTAATGCTGTGAAAAAACAGCGTACAAGTGACAGAGTGAATGATGATCGGGCTATGGAATTGCTCAACAATCTGGATCGCATTTTACGTAATCAACTGAATGCGTTGAACGATCAGGTTGATCGTCTCGGAGGCGGGAGAAAATCTGATCTGAAAGAATTGTTAGGAAGTTTTGCAGGTCTTGCCGCAGGATTGATTGATACAGTACGGGAAGATCCTCTATCCAAAATGCTGCGTGATGACTACACCGCACTTTCCATGCTTGCTACGGGTTATACCATGCTTCATACGCACGCACTGGCATTGGAAGATGAGGAACTAGCCGACCTGGCTGTGAAGCATCTTGGTGAAATTACACCTGTCATCACTGAAATCAGCCGGATCATACCGCTGATTGTGGCCAATGAATCCACTGGACTAGATAAAGAGAGTGCAGAAGAGATAGGCCAAAATGCAATGGATAACACGCAAAAAATGTGGAATGCAGAACATATTGACAGTGAGCCTGTAGTAGTCTGAAATTTCACATAAATCTCTAGATTGATAACCCTTCCGGTGGAGAGCCGGGAGGGTTTTTTATTTGGGGCTTGAAAATAAAAAAAGCCCGCCGGTGGTCAAACCGGCGGGCAATCTCTCTTGTTTTCTCTCTGTCTGTGTGTGTTCTCAGTCTCAATAAGAATCAAGCAGGGGGTAAGTCTGCCTGTGGGGTGTTGTGTTGTTCTGTGATTAATCTACTACAGTCTGACATCCTGTACACCGCATGGTTATGCGGGATTGATAAAGAAAAATAAAAAAGCCTCCCGAACAGTTTTCCGGGAGGCTTTTGAAATCAACTGTATTGAAGAATTCTATTTACATGTTGCTGACGATCTCCTCACCGAACTCTGAGGTTTTCAGCAATGTGGCTCCATCCATAAGGCGTTCGAAGTCGTAGGTGACCCGCTTGTTGCTGATAGCGGTTTCCAGGCCTTTTTCAATCAGGTCGGCCGCTTCATTCCATCCGAGGTATCGAAGCATCATCACCGCAGAGAGGATCAGTGAACCCGGGTTCACTTTGTCCTGCCCGGTATATTTCGGAGCCGTGCCGTGTGTAGCTTCAAATACGGCGATGCCCGTGTCGTAATTGATGTTTGCACCCGGAGCAATACCAATGCCACCCACGCATGCAGCCAGGGCATCTGATATATAGTCGCCATTCAGGTTCATGGTGGCAATCACGTCATACTCGGCGGGACGAGTCAGTATCTGCTGCAGGAACGCGTCCGCAATCACATCCTTGATTACAATGCC
>JAWVZW010000360.1:0-2881 GCA_033721975.1 Balneolaceae bacterium | reverse complement strand
GTTGTCACTCCCGTATTCAAATTGAAAATGGCCGGCCAGAGGTAAGGGTCGCCCATTCGCGTTTCAGCAATGGACCAGAGTGATTCTCCACGGCGTATTACATAGGGTGAGGTATTGAAAGCAGACTGTCCCGTCACGGTAGTTGCAGGTTCATCTTGCTGAGTTGAAACATCAGGTCCGTTCTGGGCAGGGTCGGCAGCAGCGGGTGACTCCTGTTCCTCTGGGGATGCCGCTGACTCTTCCTCTGCTTCAGTTTCTTCCTCTGCAATCGGTTCAGACTGATCAACGACCTCAGGTTGTGATGGGGATGTGACTTGCTCCTGCGGAGGCTGTTGTGTAACTGCCTGCTGCGTTGTTTCACTTCCGGGGTCCTGCCTAAGCAGAAAATAAAGCGCAATCGCAGAGATGATAAGAATGAGTACAGCTGCTATATCGAGCCACCGGAAGCCTGATTTGCGTTTGGGCTTTGTTGGAGCTTTTTCCGGTTTCTTAATACCTCCAGAACTGGCAGTTGAAACTGGAATAGGACCTTTTGAAACGCTTTTTGTTTTCTTTTCTTCCGGCTCTTCCGGCTCTTCCGGCTCTTCCGGCTCGCCGGGGTCGGGTATACTGAAAAGGGACTCGGGAATTACCTCACTTTTTCGATTCGGAATAAGAGTTTTGGATTTTTGTGATTCCCCGGGTTCATCCGATTCTTCAAGTTCCTCTTCCTCGGTTACGATAAAATCGACCTTATCATCCTCGGTATCTTCGTCTGAATGGGTCGGGAGCGGGCGCTCTACCAATAAATGATCGCCGTCATTCTCCTCCTCTGGTTCTTCAGGAGGAGCAAGCTGAATGGACTTTTTGCCAGCTTCAGCAGTTTTTGCAGAAACCGGCTTTTCCTCTTCAGTTGATTTATCCGGTGGTTTATCCGGAATTGAATCCTGCGTCTCCTTCTCTTCCTCCCCAGAATCATCTTTGCTTGTATTGGGAGCTTCTTCAAGAATTTGTGCCTCCATATTGGAGTAGGGGCGATTCACGTCTTCACGCAAAGCCTTATAAGGTTTAAAATAGACCTTATTCTGCCCTGGAATTGTGATGGGTTCGCCGGTTTGAGGATTTCTCCCGGCACGTTCTTTCATCCATCGCAATTCAAATTTCCCAAAACCGGATATGCTTACCGAACCAGTCTCCCTCAGACCATTTTCAATCACGTTTACGAGCTCACCAATAAAACTGTTTGTCGAGCTTTGGCTCTGTTGAGACTGCTCGGCTATCTGCGTAACCAGTTCCTTGAACGTGATTTTTTCACTCATTCCCGCGGCCTGAAAATTTTAATTCATCTTTAAGGCCGCTTGCAGGCGTAAATTCCACCACACGCTTGGGCGGGACCAGCATATACTTCTCGTAATGTGGATTGTACACCTTTTTTACATCATTCACTTTCACTCCAAAAGTCCCAAGATTAGGAATAGAAACCCCGTTGCCTCTGCTTAATTCCTGTGATAAAACAGAAAAAACGTCTTCAGCAAGCTCTTTTGCCTCTGCATTGGATTTACCCGTGGTATCCGCAAGACGATCGATGAAGTCGCTGTAATTCATGATGTAGATGATTTTTATAAGATGAATAAACGAAAAAAAAGCCAAAAAATCCTAAATGCGGCCATTTCAGGCTGCAATTTCACTGAAACTTATTCAAAACGGGTAATTCGCTTTCACTCATGAACGATATAACCTCTCTTAACCTTCTAGTATGCAAAGGGATAACCTAAATAACCGGTCATGAAAAAGAGTAAAAATGTTACCCAAAAACTAATTGAGTCCCACCTGGTGGATGGCGAGCTGACACCGGGCTCTGAAATTGGCTTGAAGATTGATCAGACGCTCACTCAGGATGCAACCGGTACGCTGGTAATGCTTGAGCTGGAAGCGATGGGTCTCGATAAGGCAAAAACCGACCTTTCCTGTCAGTATGTAGATCACAACCTGCTGCAGACAGACTTTAAAAATCCTGATGATCATCTTTTTTTAAAATCAGCTGCCGATCGTTTTGGTATCTGGTATAGTCGTCCGGGAAATGGTGTGAGTCATCCTGTTCACACAGAGCATTTTGCCGTGCCCGGTAAAACTATGGCGGGTTCCGACAGTCATACGCCGGCTTCCGGATGTATGGGGATGCTGGCTTTGGGAGCCGGCGGCCTCGATGTGGCATTTGCCATTGCGGGAGAACCCATGTACCTGAAGATGCCTAAAGTTCTGGGCGTTAAACTGACCGGCAGCTTGCCCGATTGGGTGAGCGCCAAGGACGTGGTTCTGGAGATGCTGAGGCGCTACGATGTGAAGGGTGCAAGGGGATATGTGATCGAATATTATGGTCCCGGTCTGAAAAATCTGGATACAATGGATCGCCACGTGATTGCCAACATGGGAACTGAAATGGGCGCAACCTCAACCGTTTTTCCATCGGATGAAGAAGTGCGTAGGTTTATGAAACAAAACGATCGCGAAGATGAGTGGACCGAACTGAAGGCCGACGAAGGGGCGGAATATGACATGCACGAGGAGATCGTACTTGATGATGTGGTACCGCTTATCGCCCTACCAAGTAGTCCGGGCAATGTGGTTCCGGTCAGTGAAGTGGAGGGCAGGGAGATCTATCAGTCTTATATCGGGTCGTCTGCCAACCCCGGCTTCAGGGATTTCTGGATTGCTTCAGAAATTGTGAAGGGGCGTCAGGTGCATGAGGATGTGAGTTTTGATGTCAATCCCACATCAAGGCAGATTATTGAGAATATGGTGAAAAGCGGCGTGATGCTTCACCTTGTACAATCGGGTGCGCGTATCCATCAGGCAGGCTGCAACGGCTGTATCGGTATGGGGCAGGCTCCGGCAACCGGTC
>JAWVZW010000359.1:0-2892 GCA_033721975.1 Balneolaceae bacterium | reverse complement strand
TACAGTGGAAACCGGAGGACCACATTTAACAGTTGGATATTCAGCAATTCAGGGGATAATTCAAAAAGGGATCACGGCTGCGTTTTATTTTTGTTAAAGAGTTTTGTATATCACTTATTCCTGTCCGGTATCATTAAAAAAGAATCCTATGAAATTTATCTCGTCTCTTTTCTGCACTCTTATATTCACGCTCACACTTTACAATTTCGCTTTAGCTCAAAACAATTTGCTGGGCGAGATAGAATTTCCCAATTCAGGTGCGGAGGCCGCACAACCCGACTTTCTGGAAGGTGTGAAATTTCTGCACAATTTTGAGTATGCCGATGCAGCACGTGCATTCCGCAGAGCCCAGGATATTGATCCGGAGTTTGCCATGGCATATTGGGGAGAGGCAATGACTCGTAACCATCCAATCTGGTATCGGCAGTATCGGGATGAGGCACTGGACGTCTTAAATGAGCTCGGCAGTACGGTTCAGGCCAGGCAGGAACGTGCCGGAACAGAGCGGGAAAAGGATTATTTGATGACACTGGAGATACTCTATGGCAATACCCCGGAATCAGCCGGGAAGTCTAAAGAAGAGAGGGATATTTTATATATGCAGGCAATGAAAGATCTTCACGAGAAATATCCTCAGGATCATGAAGCGACTGCGTTCTATGGTCTTTCCATTCTGGGTACAGCACACGATGGACGTGATTACTCCATCTATATGAAAGCGGCAGCTGAGCTCTTTGATGTTTGGAATGAAAATCAAAACCACCCCGGAGCCGCACACTATCTCATTCATTCATTCGATGATCCGGTGCATGCACCCCTGGGTCTTCCCATGGCTAAGGCATATTCGGAAATTGCCCCTTCTGCAGCGCATGCACAGCACATGACCTCTCATATTTTTCTGGCTTTAGGAATGTGGGATGATGTTATCGATGCAAACCAGACGGCCAGGGATGTACAGACCTCCCGGCAGGCTGAGTTGAATGAATCTTTAACGGTTTGCGGTCACTATCCATGGTGGCTTGAATATGGGTATCTGCAGGAGGGAAGAACAGGGGATGCGCTCAGTGTACTTGAAACCTGCAGTGAGCGTATTGAAAACGGACCAACTCCGTCAGAATCGTGGCATTTTGGTGTAATGAGAGGCCACTATGTGATCGATTCGGAAAACTGGGAGGATGCTGATAATTGGGAATCATCCATAGGAAGTGATTTCGAGCCTGATCGGAATTTCTACTTTACCGACGCGTTTGCCGCTATTCACCAGAATGATCCTGTTGAGGCTGCAGTACACCTTCAAAATCTGGAGCAAACTCAAGAATCTCCCGAAAGAGACATCCAGATTGATCAGATAAGAGGTTTATTACTGATTGCTGAAGGTGAAACGGATGAAGGGCTGGCCTTAATCAGACGTGCAGTAACCGCTGAATCAGGACTGCCCGTTGATTTTGGTCCTCCAACAATCGTAAAACCTTCTTATGAGTTATTAGGAGATATCCTGATGGAAATGGGTAATTACAGTGAAGCAAATGATGCCTATCAAAAACAGCTGGAGAGAACCCCAAACAGACTCAGATCAGTGCTCGGGGCGGAAGAGTCAGCACAATTTGTCTCCCAAATAGGTTCAAGATAAATCCTTTCTTTATTGCTTTAAGGAAAGGGTGCAGGTAAAGTTCAAGAACACCTGATGCTGATCAGAATCGGAACAGCTTTCCCGGCTGTAAATACCAAGGCCTGTCTTTAGGGTTTGTTGATTCTGAAATTACTCAGAACTCATCAAAATAAACCGTATATTAAAGGCTGTCCATTTTTCGGTCGGGTCATCAGATAACTTCAAGTCATCCGATGACTCAAGACTCAAATCTGGGATTACGAAGAGAGTGATCGTATAAAGCGGTTTCAGACGATCACGCACTACATTTATTTTTTTAGAACCATACTTTTTATGATTAAAGACATTCGAAATATTGCCATTATCGCACACGTAGATCACGGTAAAACAACGCTGGTAGATCAAATGCTGCGACAGAGCGGAACATTCAGAGAGAACCAGCAGGTGGATGATCGTGTGATGGACTCCGGTGACCTGGAAAAAGAGAAAGGGATTACCATCAGTTCAAAGAACACGGCCGTAATCTGGAATGATACCAAAATCAATATCGTGGACACGCCGGGTCACGCTGATTTTGGAGGCGAGGTGGAACGGATTCTGAAAATGGTAAACGGGGTGATTCTGCTGGTGGACGCTGCAGAAGGCCCGCTTCCACAAACCAAGTTTGTACTTCGAAAATCGCTGGCTTTGGGATACAGGCCCATCGTTCTCATCAATAAAATTGACCGCAAGGATGCAAGGCCGGATGAGGTTCTGAACATGATTTTTGATCTGTTTGTATCGCTCGATGCCGATGATGAACAGCTGGACTTCCCGGTTCTGTATGCTATAGGTATCGATGGAATCGCAAAAGAGGAGCTGGAAGAGGAAGGAGAGGATCTGTCGCCGCTCTTCGATTTGATTGTGAATCATATTCCGCCACCCGAGCAGAATGCAGAAGCACCGTTCAAAATGCTGGTAAGCAGCGTGGATTGGAACGACTATGTGGGACGTATCGCGATCGGCCGTGTAGAGCAGGGCACGATTAAGACCAATCAGGAGATCGTTCTGCTCGACCGAAAAGGCAAACAGAAAGAGAAAGCAAAGGCTACCAAACTGTTTACGTTCAACGGGCTGAATCGCGAGCCTGTAGACGCGGCCTATGCCGGGGATATCTTTGCACTTGCAGGCTATGAGGATGTAGAAATAGGAGATACATTGACCCATGTTTCAGATCCGACTCCGATTGATTACTACGATATAGATCAGCCAACCATGGCGATGTATTTCCGCGTAAACAATTC
>JAWVZW010000358.1:0-2909 GCA_033721975.1 Balneolaceae bacterium | reverse complement strand
ACTGGGGTACCGGACCTGAAATAATGAGCGGTGTTCTCGCTTCGTCAATCAGGATGGAGTCGACCTCATCAATGATGGCAAAGTGATGGTGCCGCTGTACCAGCTGCTCCTCCTCTATAACCATATTGTCCCGGAGGTAGTCAAAACCGAATTCGTTATTGGTGCCGTAAGTGATGTCGGCCCTGTATGCTTTGCGGCGGGGTTCGGAGTTGGGATCGTACCGGTCGATGCAGTCTACCGTGAGGCCATGGAAGTTAAAGATTGGTTCGTTCCACTCAGCATCCCGCTGGGCCAGGTAGGTATTTACGGTTACAACATGAACACCGCGTCCGGCCAGTGCATTAAGGTAGGCCGGGAAAATGGCAGCGAGCGTTTTACCTTCACCTGTTTTCATCTCGGCAATGGAAGCATTGTGCATGGCTACGGCTCCAACCAGCTGCACGTCATAAGGCACCATGTTCCACTCAATTTCTGTCCCTGCCACTTTCCATTTTTTACCGACAAAACGGCGGCAGGTCTCTTTGAGAACCGCATAGGCTTCCGGAAGAATTTCGTCGAGGGTGTCTTCAAGGGTATCAAGCCACTGGTCTTCCAATTCTGCAAGCTGATCAGAAAACTCCCGCCTTTCTTCAAGCGTAATGGATTCGTCACTGGAATCCATCTTTTCCTTTATCTCTTCAATTTCACGGCTGATATCTGCGTTGCGCTCTTTGATGAGGGATTTGAAAGATTCTGTTTTTTCTTTCAGATCATCTTCTGAGAGTGTTTTCATCTCCTCTTCGAAGCTGTTGATCTCTTCTACAATGGGCCAGATTTTTTTCAGGTCTTTAGAGCTCTTGGTCCCAAAAATAGTGGTGAGGAGCTTGGAAATTTGTTCTAACATGAAGTTGAAAAAGCGAGATTAAAATTAATTAAGTAAGGTACGGGTTCAGCAGGGGCGGTTCAACCGTATTCGATAATGTGCATGCAATAATAGTACCATGTTATTTACGAAGCCTATATCCGTAATATTGTCATATCCGTCTGCTGTATCATGAGGCCGGTATTTTGTGTAGAAGAATTGGTTCGGTTTTATGGAATTTCTTCTTATTTTTGGGGTCTATCAAAAAACACGAGTTCGAATTTTTTATCACCCAGGTACTTAAGACATGAAACGAACGTATCAACCAAGTAAGCGTAAGAGAGCCAACAAACATGGATTTCGCAAGCGAATGAGCTCGGCAGACGGCCGCAATGTGCTCAAACGCCGACGTGCAAAGGGACGGCACAAGCTTACCGTGAGCGATGAAAAAGGACCGAAATAGGCCCGATTCTCTCAATTCTGATCAATCACTGCCAAGATCCAGTATTCTTCGGGGCAGGAACAATTTCCGGCGCCTGTTCGAAAAATCAACCGTTTTGAACTCCAACTCTATCCAGTTTCGATTCCGAATTTATGATAATCCCGGAGAGGGGTGTAAAGTCGGATTCGCTGCTCCGAAGAAAATTATTCCAAAAGCTGTACATCGAAATAAAATAAAACGATTGCTGCGCGAGGTATACAGAACCAGGCAGTCGCAGCTGATCGATCTGTTTAATTCAGGTAAATTTGGTTTCCATGGTTTGATCATGGCAAAAAAAAATGATCTCTCCTATGGTGACATCGTGAATGATCTGGAACCAATGATGAATCAGGTAAGAACCATTCTCGAAGCCTATCTACAAAATCAGTCTGGACAATCTGAAAAGTCAATATAAGGAGCACTCATCTTGGATAAGAATACGGTAACGGGTCTGCTACTCATTTTCCTCATCACCATGGCTTGGGCCTGGTACACTATGCCAAGCGAAGAGGAACTGGAACAACAGAGGCAGGAAGAAATGCTCCGTCAGGACAGCCTTGCGGCCCTTCAGCAGCAAAATGATACCCTGACAGTCAATAATGAGGGTCAGGAGACCACCGCCCAACAATCTCAGGACCGGACGAATGCAGCACAGACTCCGGCTCAGGAATCACGGCAGATGCCGGAATTGCGCGAGCCCGGTGAAACAGCACTTGGAATCTTTTCGCAGGATTCAGCCGATACTGACACGATTTATACAACAGTACGAACCCCACTGTTTGAGCTTGAATTCACCAACCTGGGTGCAGGTCCTTCCAGGGTAATCATGCAGGAACATGAGACGTGGGATCACAATCCGGTTCAAATGGTTCGAAATACAACCCGATCAGCCTATTCGCTTGGGTTTCTTTCAACGGAAAATCTGAATATTGAGACGGATCGGCTCTTCTTTGAGCCGGTAGACCACAACGGTCCCATTGAAATATCAGAAGGCGAAACAGCTCAGTTGAGCTATCGGCTGGCTGTGAATGAATCTTCTGCACTGCTCTTTACCTATACATTCAACGGTGATTCATATATCTACGATCTGGACATCACGTTCGAAAATATGAGCCCGCTGATCAGCGGCACCATTGTGGATTTTGGGTGGAAATCAGCCCTCAATTATACAGAGAGAGACCTGGTCCAGGATAAGATGAGTACCGCAGCTTATACATATGCAGGCGGCGTGCTCGAAAAATTTCAGCTTGAATCTGCAGGGAGAAACGAGCAGACGATAAACGGTACGATTGAGTGGGTATCTACCCGCACAAGATTTTTTGGCCAATACATCAAACCGGTTACAAACTCCAACGCATCTGTTATGATAGGAGAAGTAACCGGAGAACCGGGTCAGCCCGGCACTATGCATTATTATCAGTCCAGGGTGCAATCCAGCGTAAGCGGAACGCCGACGCTGTCGTACGAGCTGTATAATGGTCCGCTTAAATATTATGATCTGAAAGAATTTCATGAGCACGCCTATGATGTGGTTGAGATTGGTTATGCTCTGATCCGATGGTTTGCCGACCCGCTTGTGCGGTATGT
>JAWVZW010000357.1:0-2936 GCA_033721975.1 Balneolaceae bacterium | reverse complement strand
TCATAAAGTCCACATGATCATGTAGTGTTCCGCACCACATTCCCTTGTAGATTAACACCAGAGAGTTACACACACATACATGTTTGATTGATTGAGAACACACATACAGAACTGAGAGCGGCTGTTACCCCCAGCCAGACCTAATACATAAGATCATCAGAGACGTTAGAGCCCGGGAGCGTGAAAACTTCCGGGCTTTTTTTTGTTTCACCGCGGAGGCGCGAAGGGCAGGGAAACGGAGGAACAGAGCAACCGAGTAACCGAGTAACCGAGTAACCGAGTAAGAAAAGTTTGACGTATTTCTCGTTACATTTGCTTGCCATTTCGAATGGCTTCAATTCGCTTTAGAGCGGGCGGATGGGAGTAGTTTAAAAACACATAAAATGGATGGGGCGTCAGATTACTCAGGTTATCCCTGGAAAGTTTTTTCAGAACGTTTACCATCTCTTCAGGCTGATCGATGGTGTCCGCTGCAAAGCGGTCGGCCTCATATTCATGCTTCCGGCTCAGCATCTGCATAAAAATTCCAAGAATGCTCTCAACCGGTGAATAAAGCATGCCAAAAAACAGCAGTCCGGCATATACGCTCATCTCTTCCATATAAAAAGCATCATACAAAGCCGGCACCTGCAGAAAGATCGACAGCAGGGCAAACATGATTCCGGTATGCACTACCGAAATGATCATATTTTTCAGGATATGATTCTTTTTATAGTGACCAATTTCATGAGCCAGTACAGCTACCAGTTCCTCATTGGTATGCTTCTCGATAAGTGTGTCAAATAGCGCGATTCGCTTATTCTTTCCGAATCCGGTAAAAAAAGCATTGGATTTTGAAGAGCGTTTGGATCCGTCCATCACATAAATCCCCTGCAGCGGGAAGTTGACGCTCTCTGCATACTTTTCAATAGACTGACGCAGCTCACCGTCTTCCAGCGGTTCAAACTTGTTGAAGAGCGGCATGATCCATGTGGGAGCCACATACTGCATGATCAGTGAAAAAGCCGTCACAGCCAGCCAGGCCCAAACCCATGCCCAGGTTCCTCCGTATTCAAAAAAGGCAATAATACCGGCCAGAAGCGGCGCACCCAGCAATACTGATAGCAGGAGACCCTTCAGAAGATCCATGACAAACGTCTTTGCATCCGTCTTGTTGAAACCAAACCTCTCTTCAATCACAAAGGTGGACCAAATACTGAATGGAAGTGAAAGTACCGAACGGCCAATAACCAGTGCTCCAATAAAAATCAGGCCTGTAACAATTTCACCGTACCCGAAAGAACGAACCGTTTGATCCAGCCAGTTAAACCCTCCCGAAAACCAGAATATGAGCAGCACGGCGAGGTTAAAAATGCCCGTTACAAAACCAAATCGTGTTTTAACCCTCGTGTATTCCTGGGATTTGGCATACGTTTCCTCATCATACTCATCCTCAAATTCATCGGGCAGCTCTTTTGATAATGATTTTAGGTTTAATGAATTGGCCGCCAGGTTCAGTACGAACTCAATGATCAGTGCGGCGAGAATGATGCCTGTAAAAATATTCATGAAATCTTTTTTCTTTTTCTGAAGATACGGTTTAGCCCATAAGTTTTTAAACACTCCACTGCTTTCCTGGAACTGAGCAGACTCAACCGGCATTACTTTGAACAAACTGAAATTCAATCTCTGTTTGTCTTATCTTGATTAAACCAGACAAAAATCACTTACTACCCTCTTTCAACATGCTGCAAAAGCTTACTATGCGTAATTATTTACTGATACTCTTACTGTTTTTCACCGCCTGTACGGGTGCTCAAACCGGTTCTGAGGCAAAAATGGCTATGTCGGACAGGTGGGTTTCAGCACAGACACCCGAGTGGTATGATTCTTCAGAACTGGATACCCTCACCGTTCTCACATGGAATCTTGAGCATTTTGTGGATGAGTATAACAGCCCCTATATCAATCACCCGCGTGAAAACGCACCCGGCGAAAATATGGCAGAACGGAGAGAGCTTCTTGCTGAAGCGCTGCAGACTCTGAATGCAGATATCGTGGTTTTCCAGGAAGTGGAGAGTGCCCCGTTTGTGATGACGCTGGCGGAAGACGATTTTGAAGTGTTGGGTTACCAGCACTTCACGGCACTGGAAAGCAATGACTGGTATATGAATGTGGTGATAATGAGCCGTGTACCCCTTCTGATGACATACAGTTACAGCAACTTTTTTACGTTCCGCAGAGTGGAAGATGGCGAAACAGAATTTCAGAACTTTACAAATAACCGAATGCTTTCAGCAGAAGTGGCGGTGAATGAGGACTTCCATTTTTTGCTGACCGGAGTACACCTGAAAGCCGGACGGGGTGAAGAAAATGCCCGCTGGCGTATGGGGCAAATAGAATTGCTTCGTGACCACTACAGGCTCCTTCTGGCAGATGATCCGGATGCCAGAATTCTTCTTGCCGGTGACTTGAACATCATTCCCGGAGACCCTGAATTTGAACTGATTCTGGGTGAAGGCACGGATGTACGATTTTCTGACCCGTTAGCAGGGTCGCCCTCCTACACCCATCCGGCTGACGATCCCGCCCGTCAGCTCGATCACATTTTGCCAAATGAAAATATGATGGCTGACCTCATTCCCGGATCCGGAGCAGTAGCCATACCCTTTTCTGCAGACTCCATGCGTATCATCAGTGATCATCTGCCGGTTATCATGAAATTTGATACGGATCACTGAAAGTACGTTCCTGATTAAACCCGAGGCAGATTAATGCGCTATGTGAGTGCCTTATTAGCGGCATCATACCCTTCTTCGATCAGCTTCCGGGTCTGACCGGTATCCGCCCTGCTGTACGCACTCAGGCTGGGCCGGATCCAGAATACTTTTTCCTCTTTTTGCTGCTCCCTGATCATGTTATTCATTCCAATATCAAACGTATTGGATAGAACATCC
>JAWVZW010000356.1:0-2939 GCA_033721975.1 Balneolaceae bacterium | reverse complement strand
GGGATGAAAATTTTCAGTGACGGGCTGCAAAAAGTGGCCGGTCACAGGCTCAGGGCTATCCTAAAGGGAATGACAACCAGCCGGTTTCGGGGCATTCTTACAGGATTCACAGCCACCACCATTACCCAGTCTTCCTCCACCACAACCGTAATGGTAGTTAGCTTCGTAAACGCGGGCCTTATTACATTTCTGGAATCAACAGGTGTGATAATGGGGGCCAATATCGGTACAACTGTTACCGCCTGGATGGTATCCGTCTTTGGCTTCAAAATGCAGATTACCCCTGTAGCCATCAGCATGATCGGTATTTTCTTTCCTTTTATGTTTTTCGGGCGGGAGAAATTGCAGAACCTGGCTGAGGCCATGATCGGTTTCGGTATCCTGTTTATCGGTCTTGAATTCATCAAGAACGGTGTTCCGAATATCCGGGACAATCCGGAAATGTTTGCCATGCTCGACGGACTTACCGAGTTCGGATTTCTGTCAATCATCCTCTTTGTGTTTATAGGAACATTGCTGACGCTCTTAACACAGTCTTCGTCAGCTGCCTCCGCCATTACCCTGGTTATGCTGTTTCAGGGATGGATCGATTTTCCGATTGCCGCTGCCATGGTTCTGGGTGAAAATATCGGTACCACTGTGACTGCCAATCTTGCCGCCATCGTGGGTAATGTTCATGCCAAGCGTGCTGCACGATTTCATTTTATTTTCAATGTTTTTGGCGTTTTGTGGATGATAGCCCTCATCGGACCCTTCCTGAACGGTATTGACAGCGTGATGCAGTATTTCACCCCGGAAGCCGGATCCATTTTCGGGGATACGGAAGCAGCACGTGCCAGTGCCACACTCGGCCTTTCCCTGTTTCATACCACTTTCAACGTACTCAATGTAATCCTGCTGGTTGGCCTCACACCCCGAATTGTTAAGTTTGTAGAGCGAATTCAGAAAGACACAGAAAAATCAGACCAGGCCTTCCGGTTGAAATATATCTCAACCGGACTTTTGTCTTCTGCAGAACTTTCCATCGCACAGGCTCATAAAGAAATTGAACTGTTTGGAAAGCTGATTGAGAAAATGCATTTCAGTTTTTCAGCCCTCTTTTTCAAAAAGCAGAAGAAGCACGAGAAATTCCTCAAGAAAATTGAAAAACGTGAACAGATTACAGACAATATTGAGCTCGAGGTAGCCGAATATCTTACCAAGATCAGCAGCTCCAATCTTACGGATACCTCAACACGTAAAATCCGTGCGATGCACAGCATGATCAACGATCTGGAACGTATCGGAGATCTCTACTACCAGATGTCGAAAACCTTTCAGCAGATGGAACGGGATAACGTGAAGTTGCCCAAGGATGCAACAAAAGAGGTAAGTGACTACCTGGATCTGGTACGGGATGCCATCAAATTGATGAGAGATAATCTGGATTCAACCAACGGAGACCCGGTCAACCTCAGTCAGGCTATCAAATACGAAAATCGCATCAATTCCATGCGCGACGGGCTAAAAGAAGCTCATTATGCCAGACTCGAAAAAGGGTCCTACAGTACAAAGGCCGGTGTCTTCTTCCTTGATTTTGTAACCCGCCTCGAGAAAATCGGCGACCATCTCTTCAACGTCAATGAAGCACTTGCCGGTAAGAAAATGAAAACCCACACCGACCTTGAGGTTGGCAGATAAGGTAAACGGTCACCAAACTACCTAACGTTTACATTGGTAATGCAACGCCGGTTAATTCGGCTCATCGAATCGCTGACTTAACGTCACCATCAAGCACATCTGAATTGAATCAATTAATAAAGGTCTAACTCGGGTTAATATAGATCAGACCCCAGGGCAACGATTTTTATTCCTGCGTTTCGTCTGATGCAGGTCTGTGAGGAGGCGATGATTCACCGGCGCCGGCAGGCGCAGCTCCCTGAAATGAGTTGGACGTCAGAACATCTGCCAGTATTGCCTGTTCGATATAGCTTCTCTGTCCGGAACGCGTCGGTATACGGATGATGAGGTGAACCTCGCCGGCGGCCGGAACCTGGATGGTAACCCGTGGATCAACCGATGGCACTTCCAGCCCGCGCTCTTCGCTTACATCCTTCATATACTTTCGCACTTCTTCGATGTACGGATCACAGTGCTTTTTAGCAGATTTGAGAAAGAGTTTTTGAGCTTTTTTCCAATCATCCTGCATCTTAAATGGAACCGTGAATACATGCAGCACGTAGTCATGAGTAAAACTCTCATTGATCACCGGCTCTGACAGAAAAAGTGCGTTTGGAATCGTGGTCATACGTCCGGTTCGCTGGTGTATGATTTTACCCGGCCCGACTTCAAGAATGGTTGTTGCAAGCAAATTCTGATCGATCACATCTCCCCTGAAATCCTTGATCTGAATACGATCACCAATGTTGAAGGAGCGTGATCCGGTTTTCAGGATCGATCCGGTTAAACAGAGAATCAGCTCTTTTAAGGCTACCACAAACGCAACCGCTATGGCTACGATTGAAAGAGCGAGGGTTCGGAGCTCATCCGCCCAGATCAGTACAAGGCCCAGCAATAGAATCAGGATCAATGCATTGCGGGACTGTACCAGCCAGCGACGGCGCAGCTCTGCAGATTGTACATTCTTGCGGATATATCTGGCTGTAATCGCCCTTACAATAACCAGGGCCACAACCAAAAGGCCCGTAAAGATGAGCAGCTCCAGCAGCGTTTCTGAAACTTCTAAATCAAATGTCTCCGGCATCATAGATTCGATGTTTTTTCCTGGTTATGGATTTCAGTTCTCATTTGTATTTCGATCCCTGATGCCTATATCAAGCCGCCTGTCTTTGTCGCCTGCCAGATAAATTGTTTGTGTCGGGAATGCAAAATCGATGCCTTCCTCATTAAAACGACGGAATATTTCACGATTTACTTTCTGTGTAAAGTCCATGTACTTC
>JAWVZW010000355.1:0-2956 GCA_033721975.1 Balneolaceae bacterium | reverse complement strand
TGGATGTGATCGTGACCGATTCGGAAGCGGAGGCGCTCATCCTGGAGAATAATCTGATTAAAAAGCATCAGCCCCGGTATAACATTATGTACCGGGACGACAAATCCTACCCCTATATCTGCGTAACTCCGGGGGATCGGCCGCGGGTCTATCCAACCCGAACGCTTATCCGGGACGGTAGCCGTTATTACGGTCCTTACGATCATGTGGGGCATATGAGGCGCATGCTGGAAACCATCCGAAAGGCATTCGGTTTGTGTACCTGTGCCGTGTCTCCCAAAATGATCGATAAATCGCGGGGAGCTCCGAAATGGCACTCCTGCTTTGACGACTATCTGAAGAACTGTTCCGGCGACTGGGATGAAGAGGTGTACCGAAATACGATTGAAAAAGTAGAAAGACTGTTGTCCGGCAAGACGGATGATCTGATCCTGGAGGTGAAAGAGGAGATGGAGATCGCATCTGAATCCATGGAGTTTGAGGAAGCGGCGCGATTGCGCGACAGCATGGTCTCCCTGCAGAAGTACAATCAGAAAATGAAGATTGTAGCCAACAAGGATGTCCACCGGGATGTCTTTGCGCTGGATGTGGACGAGGAGCTCGGCGAAGCGTGCGGAGTGCTGTTCAAGATACGGGAGGGTAAACTGATCGGGAAATTCCACCGGTTTCTGAAGAACATTGAAGGGACTTCCCGTGAAGTGATGATGCAGTCGTTTGTGGAGGATTACTATACGGGACAGATGGCGGGAGCTATTCCGGATGAGGTGTATCTGAGTGACCCGATGGATGATGATGATCCGCTGCTGGAATACCTGTGGGAACAGCGGGGTAAAAAAGTGCCGGTTCTGGTTCCGCAGATCGGGGAGAAGAAGCAGCTGATACGGATGGCGGTTACCAATGCGCGGCTAAACCTGGGGCAAAGAAAACTGGAAAAGCAGAAAGCGGAAAAAGAGAGGATTCCCCAAGCTGTAAAGGATCTAAAGCAGTTTTTATCGCTCGACCGATTGCCACGAAGAATCGAATGTTTTGATAACTCCAACATCCAGGGATCGGACCCAGTGGCCTCCATGGTCTGTTTTGTGGATGGTCAGCCAAGAAAAAGTGAGTATAAACGGTTCAAAATCAGAACCGTGACAGGCGCGGATGATTTTGCATCCATGAAAGAAATTGTGATGCGCCGGTACAAACGGATCAAAAAGGAAAAACAGCAGCCACCTGATCTGATCCTTATAGACGGCGGCAAGGGACAGCTGAATGCGGCGCTTGAGGCTCTCAGGGAGATAGATTTTGAGGGGCACAGTGACGTGGCCGGTCTGGCCAAAAGGCTGGAAGAGGTGTTTCTGCCAGGTAAGGCCGATCCGGTGATGATCCCGAAAACCTCACCTGCACTCAAGCTGCTGCAGAGGGCGCGGGATGAAGCCCACCGGTTTGCAATCACCTTTCACCGGAAAAAACGGTCTGATCGCACTCTCAAAACGGAACTCACCGACATAGAGGGTGTGGGTGAAAAAACCGCCCAAAAACTGCTTAAAGAGTTCGGTTCTGTGGCCAGGATCCGCGAAGCCGGTAAAGAGGAGCTCACCGACTTGCTGGGCAGTGTAACCGGCGAGCGGGTATATGCGTATTATCATGATGATGCCTGATCGATTCGCATGAAGATGTGATAGATTTTCGTCAGGATAGCGGATAAACTAATAGAAAGCTCATACTTTGTCTCTACGTTAGCATCTGCCTGAAAATTCGGCAGGTTCGGAACCTTGGCACTGTATGTGCAGTATCTATAATAAACGCAACATTGAAAGCTGAATGCTTACTCAGAAAATTCTGTTTTTGGTTGTGCGTTGCAGATTATAAATTCACGTTCAGCTATGAAGCTTACACAATCCGATTCCATACCGGCCAGTTACGAGCAGATGCAGGATAGAGAACTCGTCAAACTTTTCAGAAAAAAGGATGACCAGCTTGCATTCCGTGAACTGATGAACCGTCATCAGTCCAAGATCTATTCCTACATCTTCAGCATGATCCAGAATCGTGAAACGGCCAACGATATCTTCCAGGAGACCTTTACGAAGGTGATTACCAAGATGGACGATACCTATAATGAACAGGGTAAATGGATCGCCTGGGTGATGCGGATTGCCCATAACGCAACAATTGATCATATCAGAAAACAAAAACGATTTGTTGACGTTAGTAGCTCATACGATAAAGAGTCGAAAACAGACTTTTACGATAGATTGCCTGATGAGGACTCTCCGGATCAGCAGGAAAAGCTCGAGCTGGATGAATCCACAAGCAGTTTGCTGAAGCATATTTCCAATCTGCCGGAGGAGCAGAGAACCGTGGTAATGCTTAGACATTATTACGAAATGCCCTTTAAGGAGATTGCGGAATTAACGGGAGTTTCCATCAACACGGCGCTGGGAAGGATGAGATACGCTTTGATCAATCTTCGTAAAATGTTCGACGAGGAACGTGAGAAGGAATCAAACAACGTATGAAAAAACGGGATATCAACAGTATAACATATCTGTTCAGTGAAATGGACCCTTCGGAAGAGGTAGAATTCGAACGAAGGCTGAGTGAGAATGAAAATTTGTTAATCGAAGTAGAGTCGTTCAAGAAAGTGACTGAACGGCTGAATGATCTTCCACATGTAGATCCGCCCAAGGAGCTTTGCGATACGGTGTGCGCTATGGCTGCACAGCGGTCAAGCGGCCGTACAACCTGGCACAGGCCACTCTTTTATGCAGCGGCAGCTGTACTGTTTGCCGGATTTACGGCTACGGCACTCATGAACGATCCGAATACGTCGGCAGACGGACTTGACAGTGCATCGCAGCAAGCTTCAGCATCAGCGGGAACCGGTACGATGATTCAAACACCGACACCCTCGCCCATCATGCCTGTGAACATGGCCGGTGAAACAGCATCTGCAAAAGTAGATCCATGG
>JAWVZW010000354.1:0-3000 GCA_033721975.1 Balneolaceae bacterium | reverse complement strand
ATCGTCAAGACGGCGCATGGCTTGTGCCCCATGCTTGGTCGCCATTACAATGAGGGCCTGAGACGGTATTCCGGCCTCCTGCATGGCCTCCAGTTCATCAAAAATGGAGATCCCATGGAGCGTACCCGGATTTCCGGCATCGGTACCCACCGCAACAGGAATACCGGCTTCGTAGACTTTCAGCAAGTTTAACACATCGGTTTCATCCACCCGGTCTGTTTCGGGGTCAAAATTTCGGAGTCGGTCCAAAAATCCTTCTGTGAATCTCGGGTGATCACTAAACTGCGATGCTGATTCCATGAGTTCACGGGTCTTCTCATCCACACAGCCGTTTGGATCCACAATTTCATATGGCTCGATCCCAGCAGCTGCCCGGTAGGCCAGAATGTACCCGCTGCTGACAATCAGGGTAGGATTATAGACCGTACCGTTTTCCAGTGCCAATTCAATAAATTCTTCATCGATTTCCCGGTCACTTACACTATGAACCAGAAGCTTGGTCCCGTTCCGAAGCGCCGCCTTGGCCTGCTCCAGCGTGGTGGCGTGGGCGATCATCTGGTTCCCCCTTCTTTCGATCTCCTCTGCAGCCGCTTCCACCCGGCTCATGTATTCCTCGCTTCCGGCTGCAAGCTGCCAGAATTTAATCCCGGTACTGCCCAGTTCTGAAAGGTATTGCACCGTACGGATGCCATCTTCAACAGTGTTCAGCGGCACCAGGACCTTGTCGGACGGCAGGTCGAAAGGTGCTCCCTGTGCCGGAGTGATCAGCGGACCGGCTGCTGCGACATGAGGCGCCATGGGATGATTTTCAGCATGATCCTGAAACCCGATGGACCATGATGCACCGCCAACATCATACACCCCGGTGACTCCCGAACAGAGATAGCTTTCGTAATAGCGTTCCGGATTCTGCTGCTGATAAGCTGCAACCTCAGGGAACGGATAGGTGTCGTTCAGGTTCATTCCGTCCGGCCGGCTGTCAAAAAATCCTGTCTGGAAAAAATGCATGTGCACATCAATCATACCCGGTGTGATATATTGTCCTGCGACATCCACCCTATCAGCACCGGATGGTACGTCACAATCCTCTTCTGCGCCGACACAATCGATACGTCCGTCCCGTACAACGACAACACTATTCGTAATCGGTTCTCCCCCATTACCGTCATATAGTGTGGCGCCTGTCAGGACGATATCACTAGCCTCACCCATTGGATCACTGCTGCTGCAGCCTGTTAAAAAAACTGAGATAAGTAGAAAAGAAAGAAAAAAGATCTGCTGTGGGTTCATTGAATCAGGATTCATTATCTAATAAAATTTACAATCAGATTGAATTACGTGAGAATATTCCGGATTTCAAATTGAAGGCACTCATTCTTACTTACTCTGTTTTCGTCTGGCGTTCATGACATTGTGATTCACCCTCAAATTGATTACATATCATTACTCAACGATGCTTCAAGTACAATCCGTGGGTTTCTTTGTCTCACCTGAGCCTGCCGGAAACATGACCTTAAGAATAAACTTCCTCTATGATGAAAAATCCTGTCAATTGGTTTGAGATCTATGTGAGCGACATGAAACGCGCCAGAAAGTTCTACGAACAAGTTTTAAAAATAGAATTGGAAAAGCTTGAAATGCCGGGCGAAATGGACGATGTCAACACCTTTCAAATGTTGACTTTCCCCTTGGTGCAGGATGAACCAAATAGCAGTGGTGCCCTAGTTAAAGCCGAAGGCGTGGAACCGGGTGGAAACAGTGTAATCATCTACTTTACCTGCGAAGACTGCAGCACCGAAGAAGGCAGGGTCGAAAAGGCCGGAGGGAAAGTGCTTAAGAACAAGTTTTCGATTGGGCCGTTCGGCTTCGTGGCTATCTGCATGGACACGGAGGGAAATACCTTCGGACTACACTCCATGAACTAATTTACGGTTTGATCGATGAATAAATACAAAACCGAAATCAAATGGGCCTTCATTTTTGCAGGCGCCATACTTGTCTGGATGTTTCTTGAACGGCTTGCAGGCCTGCACAGTACGCATATTGACAAGCACATGATCTATACCAATTTCTTTGCGGTTGTGGCGATCGCCATCTATGTATTGGCACTGCTTGACAAGCGCAAGAATGATTATAACGGAGTGATGACCTATAAAGAAGGATTTGTGTCGGGTCTCATCATTACCCTCATTGTAACGCTGCTGAGTCCTGTTACCCAGTATCTTATATCTACCTTTATCACACCGGATTATTTCACAAACATCATAGACTATTCAGTAAATGAAGGAATGATGACCCGTGAAGATGCTGAGGAGCATTTTAACCTCCGTAGCTATATTCATCAGAGTATGATCGGGGCATTGGTCATGGGAATAATCACTTCAGCTATCGTGGCTTTTTTCACAAAAGGAGGTACACCTAAATCTGATACAGAATAGAGGAAAGAACGTCATGGATCAAAATCAGGCACTTCAAACCATGATTCAAAACCTTCATGAAAAGACAGGAAAAAAGCTTGAAGAGTGGGTTGAAATCGTTCAGGGTCAACATCTTGAAAAACATGGCCATATCGTCAAATTTTTAAAGAGTGAGCATAATTTCACACACGGTTATGCAAATTTGGTAGCTCACAGGGCACTGAACCCGGAATCAGCTGCTACCAATGGAAATACAGACCTGATTGAAAATCAATTCAAGGGTAAAGAGCACTTTCGGCCACTTTTTGATGAGTTACTCCGTGAGGTAAAAACATTTGGGAAGGATGTGGAAATAGCTCCCAAAAAGGCAACCGTAAGTCTTCGCCGCAAAAAGCAATTCGCATTGCTTAAACCTGCAACCAGGAAAAGATTTGAAGTCGGCATTAATCTGAAAGGTCAACCGGCAAAAGGTATTCTTGAGGAGACCAAACCATCCAATTCCATGTGCTCCCATGTGATTAAGATCACCGAGGGAGATAGTGTAAGCAGCGAGCTTATCAACTGGATGAGAAAGGCTTATGAT
>JAWVZW010000353.1:0-3003 GCA_033721975.1 Balneolaceae bacterium | reverse complement strand
GGATCATAAAACAATTTTGGAATACCGGGACATCGAATTCAATGTGGATCTGAATACGTCGTTTTTTTCACTCCAAAATATGCGAAGAAATTTATAATCAGTATGTCAGTGTCAACAGTGCAAGAGTTTGAGAAGTGTTAATGTGTTAAAATATAGGCACAATATCATTAGACCGGTTGCCTGGCCAAAAGTCCCCTTTTCACTTTTGCCTTTTGCCTTCTGCCTTACACAGTTGACACTGACATACTCTAGTCCTGTAAAACTGTACCCACTGTAATACTGATATACTGTTAACACTGAATAACTGACCATCAATCCATGTTTCTCAAGCTCGCCTGGCGAAATATCTGGAGAAATAAACGCAGGACTCTGATTACCATCAGTTCCGTCATGTTTGCCGTTGTATTTGCGCTATTTCTGGAATCGATTGAACGCGGCGGGCACAATCTGATGGTGGACAACATGACCCGTTTTCACACCGGCTACCTTCAGGTGCAGGATTATCGCTTTGAGGATGAGCCTTCCCTGGACAACAGTATCACTTATGATTCCACATTGGTTAACCGGGTTAACAATGCTTCCGGTGATATTGAATTTACCCTGCCCAGGCTGGAAACATTTATGCTGGCGGCGGGACAAGATCAGACGCGTGGCGCCATGGTTTTGGGCATTGATCCGGATGCTGAAAACAGAATGAACAACCTTCGAAGCCGTCTTGTTACCGGTTCATTTTTCACTCAGGGAAGCGGATCTGTTGTACTGGGTGAAGGTCTTGCGTCCAGGCTTGAACTGGCCGTCAATGACACCCTTGTTCTTCTTGGTCAGGGCCGATTCGGGATGACAGCTTCTGGTAAATATCCAATCAGCGGACTTGTAAACCACCCGGTTCGTTCGATGAGTAATCAGCTGGTATACATCTCACTGGAAGATGCACAATGGCTCACATCCGCTGAAGATCAGATTACGTCCCTGTTAATTATGCCTGAAAACGTAGGCGATGTTGAATCGGTTGCGGCATCTCTCAGAAGAGAATTTGAAGATGAAAATTATCGAATTCTGACCTGGCGACAGTTGATCCCGGAACTCGTGGAGGCATTGGAATTTGACCGGGCCAGTACAAAAGTATATATGGGAATCCTCTATGTCATTATCGGATTTGGCATCTTTGGAACAATTCTCACCATGACTCTGGAGCGGATGAGGGAGTTCGGGATCCTGTTATCGATCGGCATGCACCGGCTGCGTTTGGCTGTGGTGGTTTTCCTGGAAACGTTCATGATCAGCATCATTGGCGTATTTGCAGGATTTGGACTTGGAACCATCATTCTCTGGTATTTCAGAGAAAATCCGATCCGCATAACCGGGGATGCCGCAGAAATTATCCGGGATTACGGGATGGAACCCATCATGCCTACTGCCATCGCGGGTGATATTTACATTTGGCAGGGAATGGTCGTATTTGTTCTGACACTGATCATCAGCCTCTACCCTTCAATCAAAATCGGAACCCTGAATATTCTGGATGCATCCAGAAAGTAAACAAAGAAACTCGTACGCATTATTTATATGTCCCCTGAATTGTTGATGGCATAACGCAGCATACAGAAGCAAAATAAATTTTCAGTCATGAAAATGATTTTATCCATTTCGTGGAGAAATATCTGGAGGCATCCGGCCCGAAGCGGAGTACTGTTCGGGGCAATCATTGCCGGAGTATGGGCCGGTTTGACCCTCGCTGCTTTTACAAACGGAATGGTAGAGCAGCGTTTTGAGAATATGGTACAAGAGGATTTGACTCACCTTCAAATCCATCATCCGGACTTTATGAGGGAACGTGAACCGGACATGTATATCGGTAGTGCAGATTCTATACTCAACTATCTCCGGAGTGATCCAAGAGTGAAGGGAGCGGCAGCCAGAACACTGGTCGACGGCATGATCCAGTCACCGCTTACGACTTCCGGAGTATCAATACGTGGCGTGGATCCGGAAAATGAGCGCACAACAACCACCTTCCATGAAAATTTGATAGAAGGTGAATACCTGGATTCGGATGTGAGAAACCCGATTCTGCTGGGCGTAAGGCTGGCGGATAAGCTCAATATGCAGATAGGAAACCGGGTTGTTCTAACTTTCCAGGATATTAATGGAGATCTGGCATCAGCAGCTTTCACCATATCGGGACTTTTCAGAACCGCTTCAGGCCCCCGCGATGAAGGTATTGTCATTGTAAAATCCGAGGATTTGAGTTCAATTCTGGCGGAACAACAAATATACCATGAGATTGCCGTGATGCTTCAAAATGAAGGCCTGAGTGATGAGGTTACAGCGGATCTGAACAGACGTTTTGATCAGATTACAGCTGAAACCTGGTACGAACTTTCGCCCGAGCTCCGCTATTTGACTGACTTCGGGAATACCATGTCTCTCTATATCATGGTTGTGATCATGCTCGCCCTTGCATTCGGAATTTTGAATACCATGCTCATGTCCATTTTTGAAAGGCTGCGGGAGTTGGGTATGCTTCTGGCAATAGGGATGAGTAAAAGCAGGGTGTTTTCCATGATCATGACAGAATCTGTAATCCTAACGCTTTTGGCTGCTTCAGTCGGCATGGTATTTGGTCACTTAACCGTAAGTCTGTTAACCGAAACTGGATTGGATTTAACGTCTGTGGGTGGTGATTCACTGGCAGAGTTTGGATACGATCCTGTGATTTATCCCTTTGTTACAAATACGGATTTCGTAAATACCTCAATTGTAGTGGCGGTGACAGCCATTCTGGCCGCAATTTATCCTGCATTCAAGGCCATTCAATTAAATCCGGGTGAAGTGGTTCGGGAGTAAGGGCGGTATATCTCTGTTGCCCTGAGATACTGATAAACTGACATACTGCATATTACTATGGCAATTATTACAACACATAATCTCTCAAAAGTTTACAATCCCGAGACTGTGCCTGTTCATGCACTCAGGGATGTAAACCTCTCATTTGAAAAAGCG
>JAWVZW010000352.1:0-3010 GCA_033721975.1 Balneolaceae bacterium | reverse complement strand
TTTTTATCAGCGGGAAAAGCATTCCAGCGGCATTCCAGCCCTGACAGATCCGGTTTGATCGATTTTTTCGGTGAAAGATTGGCAAAAAGCGGGTTCTGTTTTTTGATCAGCTCTTCCAGTTTCTGAAATCCGTTTCCGGCAAATGCGGCATGATGAACGGAAGGGGAGAGCTGAAACTTTGCTACCCTGAATTGATCATCAGCAAATTCATCATCCGATAAATCAACAATCCCGGCTCTCAAGTCAAGCTGAAACGCTTTTTTTGCAAGCTGACGGCAGCCCATGATGATCTGCTCTGCATCGGGCTTCAGATCACGGGGAAAAGCAATCATGGAGCCGTCACCGGTGAACTGAAAAGGAAGATCGTGATCACTGAACCGGTTTAGCAGAGCCGCGATAATCATGGCTCCGGAGATATTTACGGCACGAATATCCCCATATTCTATATGGCGTGTTGATAACTGTATATCCGATACTGCCACACACCAGTTTTTCGGCAAGGGCGTATAGTTCCCGGATTGAATGAGGCTTGAATACCGGGTAACGGGTGGCAGATCGGTAAAAAAAGGATCGTTCATATGGTTGATAAAACGGTCAGAACCGGTTTGATAAATTCTCTGATGATTATTTAAAGGGCAAACAGCAATCCAACAAAGATGTTGTGTGAATCAATTCCCGGATTTACTTCTCCGGTGTTGCCGTTGGACAAATGCTTAAGCTTGTAACCGATCTGCAGGGCTCTCTTCTCACCAACAGAAAATTGATAACCGATTCCAGCATCGAGGGTATAGTTGAAACGTGATCCGAGTGGGGAAGGTAATCGCTGGCTAAAAACTATAAATCCGGCGGAACCGTGTAAAAAGAAGCCGTTGGGTTTATTTGATAAGGGCAGTTCAAAGCCAAAAGGTGTAAATCCAAGGCCGAAACCATTATCGCGCAGACCGTTTTTACCGTTTATAGGATAACGAATCCAGCTGGCTGCTACTATCTCGGATATAAAATAAACTGAGAACTTTCCGGGATTGAATTTTGAATGACGATAAGAGAGGAGGATCTGTGACTGGTGGGCATTTTCAATCTTTCCCCATGCCCGGAATGAATTTGGGGAGTAATTCCAGGTAACCCCGATGGCAGGCTGAAAAAGAATTTCTTCGGTAACTACTGCCTTACTCCCGTCGGACTGAGTGAAACCACTTTTGGCGGCTGTCAGAAAAAATAGAATTAAAACAAATACCGTTTGTGCAGCCCTCAAGATCTCATTTTTTGCGTTGAGCCGAATGCACGTACCAAGCAACGCCCCAAATGTATGCCCAGCACGCTGCGGTGATGTAGAATCCACCAAAAATCAGTATACCGGTGTTCAGAAAATAGAGCAGATGATATACCCATTGAGGAGCTTCAGATACCTTTTTTTTTGTGATCGCCCTGAAATTGGAGCTGAACAAGGTGATCGTTCGGGCAAGCACCATGAGTCCGGTATAGATATATACGATATACTCCAGGTGGTAGTCCGAATCAAAGAACACAACGATGGCTATGACCAGCGTGGCAAGAAGGTCAACTGCTGAATTTTTTAGCCAATGCATAGGGGAGGGGGAGGAATGGGGAAAAGAAAAAGGCACACAAGGTGCCTTTGGATCATTTATTGTTACTTACTGAATCTCAATAACTTCTTTTGCCTGCAGGCCTTTATCACCTTCAGCAATAGTGAATTCAACTTTTTGGCCTTCTGTCAGTTTTCGAAATCCGTCAGATTGAATTTCGGAGTAGTGAACAAAAACATCTTCGCCACCATCTCTTGTGATAAAACCGTACCCTTTGCCATTATGAAACCATTTTACAGTTCCAACTTCACGAGTTTCCATATGTAAATCCCAACTTTGTTCCCATTGATAGTTATAACAGCTCGATTCAGGGTTGAATCTTCACCATCGTGGGCTAAAATACTTTGTTCGGACCTATTAAGCAATATTCAATGAAAATCTCGCTTTAGAGCACATTTATCTCTTCAACATACACAATCTGATTGTGATCGAGCCTGCTGTTTTGCTTGGAGAAAGATGATTTCCAGAAAAGATCTGCCCGGTCATTAATGTCCACTATATATCCGCTGAGTGAAACAATATGTCCTTCCCGGACCTTGGCTAATTTAGACTTGACCTCTTCATTTGCGGGAATCGCATGCATGTATAGAATCTGGTCCCTGATCTCATTAAATGTGAGGGGCGGCCGAATCACTTCAACCTTGAAATCACGTTCATTGATGGGTGTCTGGACCTGGCTTAAAATTCGCTCATCCGACATATCACCCCATCCCAGTACAAAATCAAAGGGGGAAAGCTGATTTTTATCATCAAACCAATAGGTTCGCTGAGCAATAACACGAGACGTCGCTTCAATCTTGTAGGTCGGTTTCAGCGTGTAATGCTGGATTTGAATACCGTCACGTCTGAATACCTGAACAACAGATGGACTGTCAGGAGCTGTGATTCCCGGTCCGTGTTTAACAGGACGTTGATCCCACATGAAGTAGGACAACAGAACAACTAATATTAGAGATATATGCTTTAACATGGCTACCACACATTTGATTACCCTTACTTTAATGACTAAAGAAGCCTCTGTGGGTAAGTTGTTACAAAAAAAACTAAGTGTGGTTTAAAATTTTCTTAGCAGGCCATGTTTGGAGTTAGAATTTACTCATTGATATACAATGATCTAGTAGATGCTCATCTGAATACCAACCCTGAAGCTGCGGTCGGCTCCAGGCTCATAAAACCGGCCTCCGAAGGCGTTTACGGCTACAGAACTGTTATATCGCTTATCGAATATGTTGTTGACAGCAATAAAAGGTGAAAAAGAGAAAGTCTCCGAAAGCCTGTCTGTTTCATACGACCAACGGAAGTGAAAGAGGGCATAGGGGTCGTTGCTTGCAGTATTTTCACTATTCACCGTATAACGACCTACCCATTCGTTATCCACGCTGAATGAATGCCTGCCCGGACTGAGG
>JAWVZW010000351.1:0-3015 GCA_033721975.1 Balneolaceae bacterium | reverse complement strand
AAGTTCGTGTTATCACATTTGATCCTGATTTCTCGGTTGAACTCTGTGGAGGCACCCATGTAAAAGCAACCGGCAATATCGGATATTTCCGGTTTGTCAGTGAGAGCTCCGTAGCATCAGGCGTGCGAAGGGTGGAAGCCGTTGCCGGACAAGCCGCTGATTCGGAATTGCGTAAAGAGAAGTTGCTTCTGGATCAGGTGCAGACTCTTGTAGGCAACCAAAAAGATATTGTTGAAGGAATTAAAGAGCTGATCGATACGAACCGCAGGCTTGAAAAAGAGCTTCAGAGTCTCAAGGAATCAGAGGCGGGCGATGCTCTCGATTCCATTTTGTCAAATGGTGAGGATCTTGACGGCATAAATCTTTATACCGGTACCGTACCCAATGCCGATATGGATACACTGAAACAGCTGGGTTATGATGCCATTCAGAAAACCGGGAAGCAGAGCGTTATCGTGCTGGGAGCTGTGGAGGATGAGTCCGGAAAGGTTTATCTCATGTCCGCGCTGACTGATGACCTTGTTAAACAGGGCATGAAAGCGGGTTCGCTGGTATCAAATCTGGGCAAAATTGTTGGTGGCGGCGGTGGCGGTCAGCCCAATCTGGCCACGGCAGGCGGCAGATTCCCCGATAAATTGAAGGATGCAATGGACGCAGTAGCACCATGGATCAGGGAGAACCGCTCATAAATGAGGGCTCATTTCTGAAATCTTTTAAAATAATGGGTATATTATTCGACTAATCTGAAAGCGAAATTATAGGATTAAACCTGAGTATGGCTAAAAAACAACAAGAAGCTTTTTTTACTCCCATAGGGTTGGAGAACAGTAAAAACGGTAAGGTTGAGAAGTCTGTAGACCTTCCGGACCCCACAGATAAATCACACAAAGATCTAGGTTTGTCAGATGATGATGTTCTGTCGATGTATGAACAGATGTATCTCCAGCGCAGGTTTGAAGAACGTGCCATGCAGATGTACCAGAAGGGAAAATTCGGTGGATTCCTGCACCTGTATATTGGCCAGGAAGCTGTATCGACCGGTACAGTATTCGCCTTGAATGATGATGACGATATTATTACTGCTTACCGCGACCATGGCTGGGGTTTGGCCCGCGGCATTTCAGCTAAAGAGGGAATGGCTGAGCTTTTTGGCAAAGCAACGGGATGCTCGAAAGGAAAGGGCGGATCCATGCACTTTGCCAATGTGGAGAATCACTTCTGGGGTGGCTACGGAATTGTAGGGGGCCATATCCCAATCGGAGGGGGTATCGCATTTGCTAATAAGTATAACGAAAATGATCGGGTAACAGCCTGCTTTTTTGGTGACGGTGCCGTAGATCAGGGTGCGCTTCATGAAACCCTGAATATGAGTCAGCTCTGGAGCCTTCCATGCATTTATGTAGTGGAGAACAATGGTTACTCCATGGGAACCGCAGCCCGGCGCCATACCGTAAATGAGATTCATGAGCGATCTCAGGGATATGGTATGAAAAGTGCCGTATTTAATGGTATGGATGTTTTCACTGTATATGAAAATATGCAGAAGATTGCCAAGGAGGTACGGGAGGATTCCAAGCCATGGTTTGTAGAAATCCGAACGTATCGCTATCGGGGTCACTCCATGTCGGATCCGCAAAAATACCGAACCAAAGAGGAGCTGGAAGAGTATCAAAAAACCGATCCTGTTGAGCGGCTCAAAAAATATATAACCGAGAATGAACTAGCCGGCAAGGATAAGGTGGAAGAGATTGAAGACAGGGTGGAAGAAGAGGTGCTGGAGGCCGTGGATTTTGCGGACGAATCATCTTTCCCTGAATACGAGGTTCTTTTTTAAGATATGTATGCGGATGAGCCAAACTTCCATGACCGGGACGACTACAAAGGCTTTTAAGTCACCCGGCAGACTCTAACAAGATATTCAACACAACTATACTGATTAACATGGCTGTTTTACAATTTAGGGAAGCAATTCGTGAGGCAATCGACGAGGAGATGTCTCGGGATGAACGCGTTTTTATAATGGGTGAAGAGGTTGCCGAATACAACGGAGCCTACAAGGTAACCGAGGGCCTGCTTGACAAATACGGATTTAAGCGGGTAATCGATACACCCATTTCTGAGCTTGGATTTGCGGGAATCGGTGTGGGCGCCGCTATGAATGGTCTTCGTCCAATTGTGGAGTTCATGACGTTTAACTTTGCCGTTCTGGCTGCCGATCAGATCATCAATCACGCATCCAAGGCGAGATATATGCTGGGTGGTCAGCTGGATATCCCCATTGTTTTTCGGGGGCCCAATGCTTCTGCAGGGCAGTTGGGTGCGACCCACTCTGTAGCCTACGACTCCATGTATGCACAGTTTCCGGGTATCAATGTTATCTATCCGTCTGAACCTGATGATGCAAAAGGACTGCTTAAATCCGCTATACGTAACAATGATACGGTTCTTTTTATGGAATCGGAGCAGATGTATGGCATGAAAGGCGAGGTGTCTGAAGAAGAGGATTACATTATTCCCATCGGAAAGGCCAAGGTAAAAAGGGAAGGTGATGATGTTACTATTGTAGCCTCCGGTAAGATGTACCATGTTGCCAAACAGGCTGCAGAGGAGCTTGCCAAGGATGGCGTAGAAGCGGAAATCATCGATCCCAGAACCATCAAGCCGCTCGATATCGAAACCATTATCGAGTCGGTGAAGAAAACCAACCGCTGTGTGATTGTGGATGAGTCTCATCCTTACGGAGGCATGGCTTCAGAAACAGGATTCTTGATTCAGCGCGAGGCTTTTGATTACCTGGATGCACCGGTTCGAAGGGTGACGCTGCCCGATGTAAGTGCGCCGTTTTCAAAGCCGCTCTTTGATCTCTGGCTTCCGGATGCCAAACAGGTTATCCAGGCAGTGAACGCGGTTACCTACAGGAACTGAATTGAATCGGACCCTGATGTGGATTCAGTCTGATCCAATCCGGATTCCGGTCTGAATGTGAATGCATCCTGAGAATAACCATTGCCTTTT
>JAWVZW010000350.1:0-3017 GCA_033721975.1 Balneolaceae bacterium | reverse complement strand
TTCTCTGATGCTGGCCTCGGTACTTTTGGTATCAGGCTGCGCCAACTGGAGTAATACTACCAAAGGGGCCGTAATCGGCAGCGGTGCCGGTGCGGCTGCCGGAGCTGTAATTGGCAAAACCCTCGGAAGCACCGCAGGAGGCGCCATAGCAGGAGCTGCTGTTGGCGGAACTGTGGGTGCCATTATCGGGCGAAACATGGACCGCAAAGCCCGTGAAATGGAGGAGGAGATGGAAGGCGTCACAATTCAGCGTATCGAAGAGGGTATTGCCGTCAGCTTTGACAGCGGGATTCTCTTTGGGTTTGATTCAGCTGCCCTTCGCCAGGAATCAATCAATAATCTTCAGAAACTGACCGAAATTATCAGACGTGACGACAATACCGTCCTCCTGATTGTGGGACATACGGATTCGGTTGGAGATGAAAATTACAATTTGCGCCTGAGTGAGCGTCGTGCCCGTTCTGCCGCCGAATATATGATTGAACAGGGTCTTGACCCTTCACGCGTGGAAATTGAAGGCAGAGGTGAATACGAGCCCATTGCCGATAATGACACCGAAGAAGGCCGCCAGGAAAACCGGCGTGTTGAAGTTGCCATTTATGCCAGTCCAGAATATGTGGAACAACTTCAGAGATCAACGACAAACTAATATACATTTAACACCATTTTCCCATAACCCCGGCATGGTTCAGGCATGACCGGGGTTTTTTTTTACTATTTTGCAGGGTACTGTGTTTTTAAGGCTCCTCCTGAGATCATGCTGATTGATAACACAATAGTTTTTATTTTAGACCCTCATCAAATGAACTGATTGTTGTGCTTGACATCCCCCCCGGACACAAATCTCTTTTTCAACTTATTGGCGAGGCGGCTGAATCCATCGACCAGCAGGCATATGTGGTAGGCGGCTATGTTCGCGATCACTATCTGAACCGGCTGGATGAAGAGGATATTACCGATATCGATTTTGTCACGGTTGGCTCCGGTATAGGGCTTGCACAGGAAGTAGCCAGGCGGCTCAAAACAGATCATGTTACCATTTTCAAGCAGTTCGGCACGGCGCAAATCAAGCACAAGGATTTTGATCTTGAATTTGTAGGGGCCAGAAAAGAGAGCTATAGGCGTCATTCCCGAAAGCCGATCGTCGAGGACGGTACCCTTCAGGATGATCAGCTTCGCCGGGATCTTACCATCAATGCACTGTCCTGGAGCCTGAATCCCGATACATTCGGAGTACTTCATGACCCCTTTCACGGTATTCGTGATTTGGAAAATAAGATCATCAGAACACCCATCGATCCAGAAAAGACTTTTGATGATGACCCGCTGAGAATGATGAGAGCTGTTCGATTTGCCACTCAGCTCAGCTTTACCATCGAGACGAATACCTGGGATGCCATTAAAAAAATGGCACATCGTCTTTCCATCATCTCCAGGGAACGGATATTGGATGAACTCAATAAGATTGTGATGAGTCCAAAGCCCTCCATCGGATTTGCGCATATGTTCGAAACCGGCCTATTGCAGGAATTTTTTCCTGAAATGGTTAATCTCTCTGGAGTGGACGAGAAGCATGGTCAGCGGCATAAAGATAATTTTTGGCATACACTCGAAGTTCTTGATAACACGGCTAAGAAGAGCGATGATCTTTGGCTGCGTTGGGCTGCCATCATGCATGATATTGCCAAGCCGCCTACAAAGAAGTTTGTAAAAGGTGTGGGCTGGACTTTTCATGGCCACGATGCAATTGGCGCCAAATGGGTACCGCGCATTTTCAAGAGGCTCGGCCTTCCTATGGATGAGCGAATGCGTTATGTACAAAAACTTGTGCGGCTTCACCTGAGACCGATTGCCCTGGTTTCTGAAGAGGTGAGCGACAGCGCCGTTCGGCGCCTTATCTTTGAGGCAGGTGATGATATCGATGACCTGATGACCCTTTGCCGGGCCGACATCACCAGTAAAAATGAATGGCGGGTTAAAAAGTACCGCAACAATTTTGACAAAGTAGAAGAAAAAATTGCGGAAGTTGAAGAGAAAGACAGAATCAGAAACTGGAAAAATCCAATCAGCGGTGATGAGGTAATGAATGTACTCGGCATCAAACCCGGCCCGACCGTCGGAAAAGTGAAGGATCGCATCAAGGATGCCATACTGGATGGAAAGATTTCCAATAATTACGAAGATGCGTACAGCTACCTTCTGGAGATCAAAGAGGAACTGGAAGAAAAGAGTGAATAATTCTATCTCCTCCTCTCAATAATTCCCCTGAACGACCCAAATTAAAATCTCTCATGGAATATTATACGTTGATAGGCCTTGCGGCCGGCTTTTGCACAACCATTGCGTTTCTTCCACAAGTTATCAAAACCTGGAAATCACGATCGGCGAGAGATTTATCACTGGGTATGTACAGTATCTTTTGTACCGGTGTAGCCCTCTGGCTGACCTATGGCATCCTGATCTCGGATCTCCCGATTATCCTTACCAACATGGCCACCCTGATCCTTGCGCTAAGTATTCTGTTCTTTAAGCTGACATTCAGGGATCCGGTCGATGCCGATACCGATACCAACTCAACACAGGCCAACTAATTAAGCTTTTAAAACTTTCTGATTTGATATGTGGATAGCTGAATCGTTTGGAAAAATAAACCTTGGCCTGCATGTTCTGGAAAAACTCCCGACAGGCTATCATCGGATAGAAACGGGTTTCTGCTTTATCGAATGGAGCGACCGTTTTGAAGTTGAAGAGTCTGACCAGTATTCATTGACGTTATCCAATCCCGACATTCCCACCGGTGATTCCAACCTGATCACCCGGGCATACAGAATGTTTGAGCAGTATGTGGGTCTCAGCAAGCATTATTCCTTTCGAGTTGAGAAGAAAATTCCGGCCGGGGCCGGACTGGGAGGCGGAAGCAGCAATGCAGCACTCACCTTCAGAATGCTGAACAAACTGGAAGAATCCGGTCTCAATAATGACGAGCTGATCGATCTGAGTCGCTCCCTGGGTGCTGA
>JAWVZW010000349.1:0-3046 GCA_033721975.1 Balneolaceae bacterium | reverse complement strand
TGTAGTTGAAATCATTCTCTCCCTGTGGCGAACCGATCAGGATCAGCTCTTCACCGCTATTCAGGCGTCTGTCCGGTGCCGGGCTCACCATCATTCCCTCCTCGCTGTTACAGTTGATGGCAACCACGGTGCACCCTGTCTCTTTCCGGATATCCGACTCGATCAGGGACTTTCCGGCAAGCGTTTCGTTTACCTTGTGGTTAAATATATTCAGCCCCTCGGCCAGAGTCAGAACATCCTGACCCTCCAGAATATTAAAAATGGAATTGGCGCCCATCGTGGCGTACGACATCACAAAGTCGGCACCTGCACGATGCATGGTATTGATATTTTTCTCGTAGGTAGCCCGGCTGATAAGCTGAATATTCGGGCAGAGTCTCCTGCAATAAATCGTAAGGTAGATATTAATATCATCATCATGAGTGGTGATCAGGGCCGTGTGTGACTCCTTGATCCCGGCTTTGGTTAACACTTCATGATCGGCTGCATCTCCGAGTATATACTTCTCCTTGTCACGAATTCGATCGGGATTTTTATCGATGATCCGATAATCGATATGGCGCTCTTCCAGAGCTTTGGCCGCCGCTCGTCCCACTCTGCCGGCACCGATAATTACGACCGGCTTGTCAGATACATGGTAGATGCTGACCAGTTCATCATAGTTCCGGAGCTGCTCTACCGTACCAGCAAGTACCAGAACGGTCTTTTCCGTAATTTCCGTCTCAGGCAGCGGCTGAATAAATTTACCCCGTTCCCAGATACCCACCACGCTGGCACCGGTCGATTCACGGATCCGGCTGTCTTTCAATTTCTTACCTACCAGCGGAGTTTCCTGGGCCGTCGACTCCCCGATCACCAGTTCATCAATGTGCCCGATCACGTGTACGCGTGCATTTCCGCCAAGGGTTCTGCGCGCCAGTGAACGACCCAGCACCTCACCCATCTGCAGCACGTAATTGGTACCAGCCAGCTGCAGAATATCCACTGAATCCGATGAAACAGCCGTGGATACGATTTTAGTGTTCTTGTTAAACTCCCTCACCGTAAAAGCCACATTGGTATTTTCGGTGTCGGATCCGGTTGCAACCACCAGGTTTGCCTCTTCAATACAGAGCCGGGTATAGGTTTCAAAATCGGTAGGATCGCTGTTTACAACCGTATATCCCATATCCGCTAGGTCCAGCGCTTTCTGAAGGTCCGGTTCCAGGATGGCATATTCAATTTTGTTTGCCGTGAGCTTACTGATCAGGGCTTCCGTAATGGCGTCCAGATTGGTGATAATGACATGATTTTTTGTCCCGTCCGGCAGTTCTTTGGGTGCCCTGGCCTGATTCATGGCCTTCATCCAGGGGGCGTAGAAAAACTCGATGAACGTGAACGGTAGCATCACCAGCAGGAAAAGAACCCCCGAAAAGAGTACCAGCATCGAGAATGCACGTCCCAGATCGGTGGTAAACACGATATCACCGAAACCGAGGGTCGACATGGTTACCAATACCCAATAAAACCCGGTGATCCAGGAATGCTCCTGTCCTTCATAGAGGGCTATGTAATGGAAAAGCACCGAATACGCGACATACATCAGCACCAGAAGTGCAATGAACTTGAGCAATTTGCCGACATTGGTTCTTGTACGGCGGTTGGCAAAGAAATAGGAAAGTTGTGAGCCTAGAAATTTCAAGCAGCTGGAATGAGTTTTTTACCGGATAGGTTGGAGGTAAAATATTCCAAATTGTTTGTGTTTAAAAATTTTTACCCCCTGGAAGCTGCATAATGCGCGAATCATTGGAAATTCTAACCTTTAAATGGTTACCTTCAATGTCCCGCAACTAACCATCTGCAAGACTGAAAATCACTGTGCCACGCTCATTATCGGTTCTATCTTTTCTGCTCCTGCTGCTCTGCAGCACGGTATCGGCACAATCCACGCGGCAGCAGGCTCCCATACCCAATGTTTATCTCGACTGCAGCGGCTGCGATGTCAATTATATCCGAACCAATATCACCTTTGTAAACTATGTTCGTGACCAGCAGGATGCCTCGATCTATCTGCTGATCAACGATCAGTCGACCGGCGGTGGCGGCCGTGAATACACACTCGTTTTTTCTGATTTGAGGAATGAAAGCACCCGATCGGATACGCTCAGGTACGTCTCTCCCAGCACAGATTCGTGGGATGAAAGGCGAACGGGCCTGAACCGGTACATCAAACTGGGCCTGGTTCCTTTTGTTGTAAATACGGTGGCCATGAGAAACCTGGATGTATTTTTTGATCCCCCGGAAGATGGTGAGGATGGCCAGACGGAAGAAGTGGATGACCCATGGAATAACTGGGTATTTGATATTGACATGCGCTCCAGCGTGAGCGGCGAAGAGAGCGAATTCAATTTTGGCCTTTTCAGCGGGTTTGAAGCGGAGCGAACCACCCACATCTGGAAAATCCGGGGAAATGCCCGGGGTGAAATCAACCGAAGACGACTGGACCTGAGCGATCGCACGATCAACATCAACCGTGACTGGGGAAATTCATGGGGAATGGTTGGCTACAGTGTCAGTGATCATGCTACCATTGCACTTTTTGGAAGAGCCAGCTTTTCACGGACAGGCAACATTGCGCTTAACACCTATATAGCACCGGCTGTTGAGTACAACTTTTTTCCCTATTCAGAATTTCAGGAACGCCGTTTTGTGCTTCAGTATCAGATAACCCCGATGTATCGCCGCTATTTCAATACCACGATATTTCTGAAAGACCAGGAGACCATCATGTCGCAGGAGATCAGCGCACGGCTGCGTTATGATCAGCGATGGGGAAGAATTGATATTCGTGCATCAGGAAGCCATTTTTTCCATGATACATCGATCAACCGTCTTGAAATCAATCCTTCCTTTGACATCCGGATTGTAAGGGGGCTGTCACTCAGCCTATCAGGACGATACCGGATCATCAATGATCAGCTTGCACTGCAGCTGCCCAGCGACGTGGATCCTAATGACCCTGAGTCTATTCTCCGCGGCGTTCAGCGACCTACTTCCTACGATTATT
>JAWVZW010000348.1:0-3088 GCA_033721975.1 Balneolaceae bacterium | reverse complement strand
CAGGCAGAATGGAGGCCGGAGCTCACTGAAAACTGGACACCCGTTGAAGACTCCGTATATACCACCGGCAATTTTGCCGAGCCCCCCTCTGATGCTATCATCCTTTTTGACGGCTCAGATCTTTCACAGTGGGAATCTGCGCCGGGATATTTTACAAGCATGGAAGGCGTTTCCGATTATCTGTATGCACTCACACAAAGTTATGACGAAGCTCCCTGGCTGGTTGAAAATGGTGTGATGACCGTGATTCCTCAAACCGGAAATATCAAAACAAAACAGTCTTTTGGTGATATGCACCTTCACATTGAATGGCGCACACCGGCCGAAGTGGAAGGCGAAGGACAGGGCCGTGGCAACAGCGGTATTTTTCTGATGGGTCTCTATGAAATCCAGGTGCTCGATTCATGGCAAAACCCTACCTACTCGAATGGTCAGGCCGGCGCCATTTACAAACAGCAGCGCCCAATGGTAAATGCCAGCCGTCCTCCGGGTGAATGGCAAAGCTACGACATCTTTTTTGAGGCACCCCGTTTTGATGAGTATGGCGAACTGATCAAAGCTGCATACGTTACGGTTCTGCACAATGGTGTTCTGATCCATCACAAAAAGGAGCTGCAGGGTCCCACCGTATATATCGGACTTTCGCATTACGAAGCCCATCCACCGGAACTGCCCATCGGTCTTCAGGATCACGACGATTTTGTAAGCTTCAGAAATATTTGGGTACGTGAACTCTAAATGATTCGGCGCCAAAGAAATCGCACCACTCCTGGGCTAAAAAACATTCTAAAATGAGTTCTATTCAATTTGAATTACAGATGGCCGTACGTGACTACGAACTGGATACCCAGGGTGTAGTCAATAACTCCGTCTACCTCAACTATCTGGAGCATGCACGGCATGAGTATCTGAAGCATATCGGTGTAAACTTTAACGAGTTCCACAAAAAAGGGTTGGATGCTGTAGTGCATAAAGTTGAGCTTACCTATAAGCGGCCCCTGATGGGTGATGATACCTTTACAATTCGGACAAGCGCCAGGCCCCAGGGGAACGTACGTTTTATTTTTGAACAGAGTATTTACAGGCATCCTGACAATGAACTGATGCTGACCGGCGTTGTTACCGCTGTATTTATGACGGAAGGGCGACCCATTCGGCCACCTGAGGAATTGAAACTGGCCATGGACCGCTTAGATTCCTGACTCCCAAAACCGGGAACCTTTTAACAGGAAGTTAATTCGTATTTATCACAAGGTATTTGTTTCTTTCCATGACAAATTATCTTTCCAGCCAATCCTAACCCACCCATTCTATTATGAGCAAAAATGGATTCAGCCGACGAGAATTTCTGAGAACCGGAGCTTTATCAACCGTCGCTTTGGGCGGGGGGATTCTGGGTCCAAAAACCAATGGGAAAAAGGTTAAGTCAGCGCCGGGAGATGCCAAAAATGTCATTTTCCTGGTGAGCGACGGAATGAGTTCCGGAACCCTTGCCCTGGCCGACCTGCTGAAACAACAAGAGGAAGGAGACAAGACCCACTGGATCCAGTTGTATGAATCGGACCGTGAGTATCATCGCGGGCTCATGGACATGGCCTCTCTTGATTCTGTCGTCACAGATTCAGCTGCAGCGGCTTCTTCCTGGGGATCCGGAAAACGCATTAATAATGGCGGGGTCAATTGGGGTCCTGCCGATGAAGAGTATAAAACCATCTGTGAAATTTTCAGGGATGCCGGTAAAGCAACCGGCCTGGTGAGCACGGCCAGAATTACGCATGCCACACCTGCCGGATTTGGCGCCAATGTCCCTTCACGGAGCATGGAAGATGACATAGCACTCCAATATCTGGAAAGAGGATACGATGTTCTGATGGGAGGCGGATCCAGGCATTTTCACCCTGATCGGCGACAGGACCAGAGGGATCTGTTCAGTGAGTTTGAGCAACAGGGATATACGGTTGCCAAAACCAAAAGAGAACTTTCTCAAGCCACACGGAACAGCAAACTGCTGGGCGTTTTCTATGATTCCCACATGCCCTACACGGTTGATTATCGAACGCTAAATGACCTTCAGCAAACGGTACCCACCCTTTCGGAGATGACTGAGGCTGCACTTGATCGGCTGAACAGACATGAAAACGGTTTTATTCTTCAGATCGAAGGGGGAAGAGTAGATCATGCAGCTCACGGTAATTGTCCGTCAGGGCTGGTTTATGATCAGATTGCCTTCGACAATGCCGTGAAAACCGTGATGGACTTTACGGAAGGCCGGGATGATACGCTTGTCATTCTGACAACCGATCATGGAAATGCAAATCCGGGTTTAAGCGGTTTGGGCAGCGGTTACAGAGAGTCCCCGGAGATGCTGGCAACCCTTCAAAACTACCGTCACAGTTTTGAGTGGATGTATGATCAGCTCGATTTCAACTATTCTGATAATTCTATCAATGGGCTGACCGTAAACCGGATCATGGATCTCATTGAATATGCCGCCAATACACAAATCACCCGTGATGAAGCCTTGATGATACAGCAGGCATTTATGGGCAAATTCCGCGCACCTTTCAGAAACCGTGAGGGTGCCGGAGCAGTAATGGCCGGCGTACTCGCAAATTATAACGGGATCTATTTTATCGGTACCAACCATACGGCCGACTATGTGGAAATTGCCGCCTGGGGTCCGGGCAGTGACCATATTCCGGCTTTTGTTCGAAATACAGAGTTATTCGATCTGATGGTAGAAATGGCAGATGTGCGTGCCTACGCACAAGGATAGATGAGATAAGTTAACGAGTGGCGTAAAAAGTTAGGGTGCGGAGTCTTCGGCAATTGCGTCTTTCAGGAACCGGGACAAACCCTGGGTATCCATATAACCTCGTCTTCTGTCGATCACATTGCCTTCATTATCCAGTATAACGGTAAAAGGAAATGCTGTAACCCCCATCAATGCCGCGAATTCTTTTTCCGTCATCTCTTCACCCCTGTAGGTGATCAGGGATTCGGAATTTCCATTGATCTTTACGGAAACAAAGTCCCTGTCCAGGATGGCGCGAATGGTCGGTGACGGATACACTTCTCTGCTCATCTT
>JAWVZW010000347.1:0-3089 GCA_033721975.1 Balneolaceae bacterium | reverse complement strand
TTCAGGAGCCTGTGGAAATGTATAGTCGGTGAGCATAAGCTGAAAGCTTCCTGCATCGGTTTCAAACGTATAGGAAGCGTAGAAATCCACCTCTGTACCGGCCGGATTGCCGTTGGTTGCAAAAGCGGCCCATGAGCCGATCTCGAATCCGCCTGTTGAATAATTAATATCAGGCTGGATGCTGGGTGAACTCCCAAAATCGGCTCCCCGCCATACATATCGGTTCATGATATCTGCGCCCAAGCTTACTTGTGCCACTGCATCCTGGGCAGCAAGATGAAAGAAGATCCCGAGGGTCAAAAGTGTTTTCAGTTTTAGGTTCATAACGGTATATTTTTATGGTTTCTATTGGTTTAATCGATCAGTTGGAAACTAAAAGAGCACCGGATTCCGCAATCCTCGGTGCTCTTTTTTTTCTTGTATATCTACAAGTTCTTATTGTCAGCTTTTATCGGCAGTTGTTGTACTGGTTTCTATCCCGGCAAAATATGGGTAAGCACTGTTTCCGTGCTCCGAGATATCCAGCCCGGCTGCTTCAACACCGTCCGTTACCCTTACTCCGATGGTCGCCTTGATGAGGCTGAACAGCGCAAAAGAAAGAACAAAGGTAAACGCTACGACGGAAAGGGTACCTACCAGCTGTATCAAAAAGCTGTACTCGGGTACAAACAGCCCGACAGCAAGGGTGCCCCAGATACCGCACACACCGTGCACCGAAATGGCACCAACCGGATCATCAATTTTGATCCTGTCGAAAAAGGTAATGGCCAGAACTACCAGTACTCCGGCAATCGCACCGACGGCTACGGCAGCCAGCGGAGAGATAACGTCAGCCCCTGCGGTGATTCCCACCAAACCGGCCAGGATTCCATTCAGAGCCATGGGTGCATCCAGGCTTCTGAATACAACCTGCGTTGTGACCATGGATGCAATCGCACCCGCACAGGCTGCAAGAGCTGTTGTGACAAATACATAGGAGACGGTAGCCGGATCTGCACTCAGCACGGAACCGCCGTTGAAGCCAAACCATCCAAACCAGAGCAGAAATACGCCAACGGTTGCCAGCGGTATGCTGTGACCCGGAATGATATTGATGCGGCCACCTTCAAATTTGCCTTTTCGTGCGCCCAGAATGATAACACAAGCCAGTCCCGCAAAACCGCCGACAGCATGAACAAGGGTTGATCCTGCAAAGTCATAGAATCCGAGCTCTGACAACCATCCGCCGCCCCACTGCCAGCTGCCCGTAATGGGATAGATCAGGGAGACAAGGATGGTTCCGAATAACATAAAGGAGATCAATTTAACCCGGCCGGTCACACAACCCGATACAATAGTTGCCGCCGTTGCCGCAAACATAGCCTGGAAGATAAAGTCACTCCATATCGTCATATCCATCCCATAACCTGTAGTAAGCATTCCAACCGGATCGGAAGCATCAAAACCGATTCCAAAGCCTCCGAAGCCAAAGAATCCGTTAAAATCTCCCGGATACATAATTTGAAATCCGACAAATGCATACGTCAATATTCCCATGCACAGGATGAAAACGTTTTTATAGATCACGTTCACGGAGTTCTTGGCTTGTGTAAGCCCGCTCTCCACAGATGCAAAACCCAGGTGCATGATAAAGACGAGTCCGGCCGCAATCAGGATCCACAGGTTATCGATCATAAATTTTGGGAATCCCGGTGATGCCATGAATTCTTCGATTGTGGCAAACCCATCATCCTGCGCAATTTCTGCTGTTTCGGCAACAGTGGTTATTTCTGCATCCGCAGCTGCAGCAAGTGGTTCAGAATGCCCTGTGTAGGCGATATACCCCGCAAAGAAAAGTAGTGAAGTAAAGAAAATGAGAGATTTTACGTTTCTGCTCATACTGATAATTATTGGTTAAAGATTTACGCCTAAAATTTGAATATAGATCACGCGCTTGTCAATACTTTTTTAGGTTATCCACATTTTATCCATAATTTATTTTTACAAAATTGGAAAAGCGCTTTTTTTGATGGGTTCAATCCCGGGAAAGAAGCAATCCTTAAATTTATTTTCTCTAATAACCCCGGTTTTTGAGAGCGCAGAAATGAAATTATCCCGTCAGATTGCTTTTCCTTATCTTGGGCATGAAAATTTTACGTTACCAGTCTCATAAATCTGACCAATCCTCTACTTTATGAATGATACACGTGTAGTTGTGACCGGCATCGGTGCCGTCACTCCCCTGGGAAACAGTGCAAAGGAAACCTGGAAAAATGCAGTTGACGGGGTGAGCGGAGCTGCTCCGATTACCAAGTTTAACCCTGAACAGTTTAAGACACACTTTGCCTGCGAAGTGAAGGACTTCGACCCATCCGATACCCTCGACCGAAATGAAATCAAGCGGTCTGACCTGTTTACCCAATATGCCCTTTATGCATCGAATGAGGCTTTTAATGATGCAGGGTTAAATATGGAAAGGGAATCACCCTTTGATGTAGGCGTAATCTGGGGAACCGGCCAGGGCGGCATGGGAACGTTCGAAGAGGAGATGAAAAATTATATCGAGAACGATTACAACCCGCGATTCAGCCCGTTCTTTGTGCCGCGAATGATTCCCAATATGGCATCCGGATTGATCTCCATGAAATTTGGCCTGATGGGTGTCAATTATACCACCATATCCGCATGTGCCAGTTCCAATACAGCTATCATGGATGCATTCAACTACATCCGGATGGGTAAGGCAAAAGCGTTTATAGCGGGCGGATCGGAAGCGCCGGTAACGGAAGCCACCATTGGCGGTTTTACGGCCATGAAAGCCATGAGCACCCGGAACGACTCACCGGAAACGGCGTCCAGACCGTTTGACCCGGAACGTGACGGATTTGTTATGGGCGAAGGATCATGCGCCCTGGTTCTTGAAGAATATGAACATGCCAAAGCCCGCGGGGCACAAATCTATGCAGAAGTTTCCGGTGCAGCTATGACGGCCGATGCCTATCATCTCACAGCAACACATCCAGAAGGAATCGGTGCTCTGCGCGGAATGCGACTGGCCCTTAAAGAGGCCGGTCTTACTCCCGATGATATCAGCCTCATTAACACGCACT
>JAWVZW010000346.1:0-3090 GCA_033721975.1 Balneolaceae bacterium | reverse complement strand
TTCTTTTGATTACGTGACATCAAACGGACATCATTCCCGGATATAAATACAAGGCAGCGCTCACCATCCAGTTTTCGTTCATAGATCCACTGCTCTTTTGAAAATCTGCGATCGGTCAGTGTGGCCAGCATAGGCTCTGTCCAATCAGGCTGTTCCATTTTTTGGGCCTTCTGACGGACATTTTCAGGAAGCTTTTCTAGCCAAGGCTTCATACCGATTCCTCCTCTTCAGCTATCTCCTCGAGCGTTCTTCCCGAGAGTACTGATTCAGGTTCCGTACTCACCGGATTGCGGCGGGCATCAGCTTCATCGTCATCCATTTTGATCAACAGCCACCGGGGATTCTCACCTTCCTGAGTACGCACCATGGAGTAGCCGCCTTTTATTTTTTCACCATCCAGCCATACTTCAACATGCCCCTCCTCTATGCTTTCGGCCATGGAAAGCTGATCATCTTTATCCTTCTCTTTCATCAGGTTTCTGTAGGTTCCGCGATCCCATACCAGAACCGTTCCTGCCCCGTATTCTCCCTCCGGAATCACTCCCTCGAAATCGGCATGATCCATTTCATGATCCTCCACCGGCATGGCAAGTCTTTTTTCACTCGTATCTGTAGAGGGTCCCTTGGGTACAACCCATGATTTGAGAACACCATCGACCTCCAGGCGAAAGTCATAGTGCAAGTTTGATGCATCATGTTTCTGGATCACGAAAATGGGCTTATCGGAGTTTTTATTCTTATTTCCCATTTCAGTATCAGATTAAAAATTATTTCAAATTCCTAAAGCATCACTTCTACATTCAAAATGTAGAGATGTATTGAAATAGTAAAGGCAATGACATTATAAAGGTAGGGTCTTCAGAAGAAGGTAGAATGAAATCTATAGATCATGTTAGAGACTTTTTCCGCCGAATTGAAGAAAAGCACATAACTTGAACTCAGGAGACTGATCAATATTCGTGCAGGATGCTGATCAAATAAAGAGAGGAGAAGATAAACGGCTATTTAGCCAATCATCTGCCTAAAAATGTGGGCCCGGCAGGACTTGAACCTGCGACCAATCGATTATGAGTCGACTGCTCTGACCAACTGAGCTACGGGCCCATTTTATTGACTGCCTTGATAAATTATTAAATCTGTGTAGTCATTTATCAGACAGACTTTAAAGATAAAAATCTTTGTATTCAGATACGAAAAATTATCCGTTTTAAATCTTCTCCACAACATGTTTTCTGCATTTATGACCATTCTAAAATAGTACTAACACCTTTTTACCACATCATCCCCGGTCTATCAGATATCACTCATCCATACATCTCATTTACCTTAGATGTAACGATTAATGCATCTATAACTCCTTATACGTCGATACATCGGGTAAAAAATGTGGATGTATTACCCATTACTAACAAATGGAGCCTTAGATCCGCAATATTCATAAAAAGAGAAAAGAGAACGGGGTTATGGAAAGATCAAACAGTTATGGCCTGAACAGGCCACCGGAAACAATTCTTTTATTCCTGATTGGATTCATTCTGATTTTGGCATCCTGCAGTGAATCAATAACCGAACCTTCCGAATCCATCGACCGGGAAGAGTTAATCGAGATCGTTGAAAATAAATTGGGTCCGGATATGACCCTTGAGGATTGGGGAATGACTCTTGATGAGTTTGAATCAGCCTATTTAATGGGTCAGAACCGTATCAAAACTTCCTCAAATATCTTGTCGATGCAGGCACCCGGGACCGGCCCGCTTATTTGGGAATCCGAATACGGAACCGGACTTGAACTGGGTGACGATGACTGTCGATTAACTGAAATTGGTTTCCCATTCACATTTTATGGGAATACCTATTCCGAGGTATGGGTCAATTCGAACGGTAATATGACCTTCAATAACTGCAATACCCGCTTCTGGCCTACTAACATTCCGGATGGAACCAATGAAATCATCGCACCTATTTATGGCGATTTCGTACCGGAAGCTGAAAACGCAGACGTTTATGTAAATATCACAGGAACTGAGCCTGACAGAACCTTTGTAGTTACCTGGCTCGATATTAATGCCTGGAACTGGCCCGGGACTAATACATTTCAGGTACAGCTCAGTGAAGCCGATCAGACAATCGTATTTGGTTATAATGGTCTTACCACAAACGGGATCAACAATATCAATAACCGTGATATGAATGTTGGTATCAGTTCCGGTACCGGGTTATTTATCAATTCTGCAACCCGGGAAGAGATCCCTGAACTGGATATGACCAACATCTGCTATAGGCCTGAAAACGGAGAATACAGGGAACTGAGTGGAATTTGCGATGTATCGATCCTGGCGGATGCCGGAGAAAATCAGACCATTGAATGTACCGGAGAAGAAACGGAAGTTACACTTGATGGCTCAGGTTCAACCGGTTCCGGAGAAGGCACACTTTCGTATGAATGGAAACTGGATGGTGAAGTTATCGCTACAGGTATGACTCCAGTGGTTAATCTGCCTATGGGAAGCCATGCCATAGAACTGACAGTTTCCGACACAAATGGCAATATCAGCAGGGACGACGTACAGATCGATATCGTTGACACGACTCCACCCGAATTAGAGTATACCGTTGAAACGACTTCAATTTGGCCACCAAACGGAAGAATGGTATTGGCTGTCAGCAATATAAAATCCACTGATTGGTGTGATACATCCCCTTCGCTTTCCGTGAATGTAACAAGCAGTGAAGACGTCATCAGCGATCGGGGAGGCAACAGGAATTCTGGTGCACGATCCGAGGAAAACAGCAACTGGAATGTCGTTCAGAATACAAATGGGACCTTTGATGTATATATCAGAGCCGTTCGCTACTCGAAAAGCGGTAACCTTTATACGATTACCCTGACGTCAGAAGACGCGAATGGAAATAAAGCGGAAGAATCAATCGAAGTGAATGTTCCGCATGATGCAAGCTGATATTGACAAGTTATTCTAGGCCGCGTGTCCCTTAAACTGCCTTTTTTAGATACTACGGCAAAAAATCGCTCGCATACATTATTACATCCTAAGCCCTTTACATAGACTGCTATGTAAAGGACTTATTTTG
>JAWVZW010000345.1:0-3105 GCA_033721975.1 Balneolaceae bacterium | reverse complement strand
ACCCTGGATAAAAAACTCCATTGCAATCCTTCGTTCCTCTTCACTGGCCGAATTCGTCTGGGCTGAAAGCTGAGCTGCCTGGCTGACTAAAAGGAATATCAGTAAAAAATGATGTACTCTGAGTTGAAATTTCATGGGATAGAAGATAATCAAAAGCATGTAACGGAAAAGAATGGCGGGTCGTACATGAAAAGCCGTTTTTTGGTGCACTTAAGTAAACTGATAAAATTAGCTGACAGCTTTTCTGAACGCGTTCAGTTTTCTAAATGCAGGCAGCATTCTGGAGCCGTACCAGCTGAACCACTCCCCATCCACTTTTAGTACCCGTGAATTTGGACAGCTGTCACTTATTTCCATTACGTGTTTGTCTTTGAACGGATAGGGTTCACTGCTGAGCAAAATAAGATCAGGCTGTTTTTTACTGAGCCCCGGGAGGGTTGTTTTCGGATAACGTGACTCTGAAGCAAAAACATTTTCCAGGTTCCAGTGAGTCATCACGGAGTGGATATAGGTATCGTGCCCAACCGTCATCCAGGGTTCACGCCAGATCAGATATGCAGCACTCAGCGGAGGTTCGTCTGGCACTTGATCCATCTCTGAGCGTATGGCTGCAATCAGTTCAGTTGCTTTCTCTTTTGCTCCGCAGAGGGAACCGATGTCATGGATGGCAAAAAGTGCATCATCTATTGTGTCGATATCCGTAATCAAAACCTCACAGAAATCTTCTATCGCTTCCACATCCTCTTTACGGTTCTCTTCACGGTTGGCGATGACCAGATCCGGGTCCAGCTGTTTGATCTTTTCTGGATTCGGATTCTTAGTGCCGCCAATAATGGGAACCTTTTCAACCTCTTTCACAGGATGAATGCAAAAACGGGTCCGGCCGATTACATGATTTCCCAGCCCGAGATCGAACAAAAGCTCGGTGAGCGAGGGGACAAGGCTGATGATGCGGGTAGGTGGCAAATAGACTGGATCAAGAGTTACTTTTCAGATCTCCAAATTCCAAAAAACAAGCACCAAAATCCAATAGTCGATGGACGATGAGTGATGAGTGATATCTTAAGTATCTTGGAAAAGAATGTTACCCTGCATCCTAAATTGTAACCTGTAGCTTGTAAGTTGTCGCCTGCATCCTGCTGAATGCAGCTTGTGGCCAGTACCTTGCCGACCGCCTCCCACGCCGGAAGCGTTAAACCTCAATAGCCCTAAAGTATCATTGATAAATACAGTTGCCCTAAACCAAGGCTGAGTCTTGCAGCCTGCAACTTGTGGCCTGTACCTTGCCGCCGATCTCCAACGCCGGAGGCGTTGAACCTCAATAGCCCCGTGCGTGAGCGCGGGGAATTGAGAAAAACCTATCCCAACCCCGAGGCCGGATATAGATCAACGCCTTGAAATGTTCCGAGGGGTTTATGGGAACGCCTTTAAAAGGATTGGCCGATTTTGATCCAGACATTAACCTATCTAAGGCATCAACAACAAACAACCCACAACTGACCACCGACAACCACCCCCATTCTCACCCAAATCTTCTCAAAACAGCTTCCGCCTGGCTTATATAATGCCCGCCAAAAAGATTCACGTGCACAAGCAACGGATATAGATTGTAGAGCGGTATTCTTTTATCAAAATCCGGCGTCTGGGTTGAAACCGATTGGTATCCCCGATAGAATTCCGCGGAAAAACCGCCGAACATATGGGTAAATGCCAGGTCCATTTCCGGATGGCCATAATAGACGGCCGGATCGATCAAAACTGCATTCCCAGAGGCATCAAACAGATAATTTCCTCCCCAGAGATCACCATGGATCAGGGATGGCTCAGTCTCCGGCATGAGATTCTCCAGTTTGGACCCAATTCGATCCCACTGTTTCAGGACCTTTGAATCCATTTTTCCGGAATCAATGGCCATTTGCAGCTGCGGACGAATCCGATCTTCGGAAAAAAACTCCGGCCAATCGGAATGTTGCTGATTGCTTTGCGGAAGGCTGCCAATGTAATTGTCCGTATCAAGACCAAACCGGTCGTTGTGTGTTTGATGAAGCCGGGCCAGGCCGGCGCCAAACTCAAAGGAGTTTCCTGAACGTCCGGTTTCAATGTATTCCATCAGAAGAAAGCCCGGACGCCCGTCCAAAGGTTTTTCCGCCGCGATCACTTCCGGAATTCGAAGGCCGCTTTGAGCAGATTCCAGTAGATTCAGACCCTCCGCCTCTTTCTCGAAGAAATCATCCGGAGCTGATGCATTGAATTTTAGAAAAAACGTGCCCTGCTCGCTTTCAAGCCGATAAGCCTGATTAATACTTCCGCCGGATACTGCCCTTGATCCGCTAATATCTAAATCGTATAGATCATGAAGAATATCCTGAATAGAGTTGGGTATAGCCATATCAAGGTATTATTAACCACGGAGGCACAGAAGTTTTAAAGGTCCATAAATCAATCATCTAACATCACTCATCGTACATCACACATCATTCAATGTTCTCTTCAAGCTCATCCAGCAACGATTTGCTGCTGCGCCTCAATATTTCAAACACGTTTTGAAAACCTTCCATGCCGCCAAAATAGGGATCGGGTACTTCGCCGTTTTCGGGCTCCGGGTCGAAATCACGCATCAGCAGGATTTTATCGGCTGATGAGCCGTCCGGATCAAGCTCCATGAGATTGTCATAATTCTCTCTGTCCATGGCCAGAATCAGATCGAACTCTTCAAAGTCGGCAGGTTCAAACCGGCGGGCTCTGGACCGAAGTTCGACTCCGTGCCTTTCCGCAACCTGACGGCTTTTGCTGTTGGCAGGCTCGCCGATATGGTAAGCCGACGTACCGGCCGAATCGATATAGAAATAGGATTCAAGTCCGCGCTCCTTTACCAGGTGCTGGAAGATGCCTTCAGCCGTCGGGCTGCGACAGATGTTTCCAAGGCATACAAAAACAATTTTATAGGGATTTTCTTTGGTGATAGGTCTGAATTCAGGCATAGTCGGGTTTTCAAAGATTGCCGTCGTTAATGTCAGACCCATAAGATTGAGTGAAATCGGCTCAGATTCAAGTAATCGGTTATTATGGCGAAATGGTAGTGTAGCCACGGAGACACGGAAATGT
>JAWVZW010000344.1:0-3138 GCA_033721975.1 Balneolaceae bacterium | reverse complement strand
CATGATACCCCTCCCCAATAATATCTCCATCTCTTGACACGATTACGCAGCCTACCATGGGATTGGGCGATACATAGCCCAGTCCGCGAAGCGCCAGATTCAGGGCCCGCTGCATCCACACGCGATAGTTATTTTCAAGCTGTTTATCTGCTGGTGTACCCATCGTGTTTAATTGTAGTCAAAAACATAGGTGTATAACATAAAAAAGGGCAAGAGATATCCCATCCCTTGCCCTCCAGTATCGTTTGCGCCGGCAGGATTATCAGGTACTCAATCAGCGAAGAATTCTGTCTCTGTTATCCTGAATGGAGGCTTCTTCCTTGAGCCTCTCAATAAATACCTGGTTGAATGCCATAAATTTTTGCTGCTCGAGCCGGTTACGAAGTACATTCTGCTCCTCGGCCGTCATGGCTGCGGGATCGGCTCTGTCCATATTTACCACGCGGATTACAAACACAGCATTGGATCCTTGAATTGCTCCTGAGGTCTCCCCTTCTTCCATACCAAAAATGGATCCAATCACTTCCACTTCACGGCCGGCACCGGGAATCGTGGTACCGCTGAACCGAATATCCTCGGCAGATGAGATTTCCCTTTCAAGAGCTTCTGAAAGGCTTTCAAGATCGGAATTGGCAGTAAGCTGCTCGGTGACCCTGGCCAGTGCCTGAACCTGCCTTTTTTGGTTTCTGAGCGCAATTTCAACCTGATTTCTCACCTCGTTGAACGGTCGTGTTCCGGCGGGTGTGCGCTCGATCATCTGAGCAACAATAAACTGTTCATTCAGCTCAATGGGCTCTGAGATTTCATTCACGCTCAGCTCTTCAAGTGCATCCACAGCTACCTGGCTCTGTCCGAGTCCGGGTATAAACGGGGTGTCCTTAGTAGCGGTTGCTTCACGAATCTCTTTTCCATTGCGTTCAGCCTCTTCTTCAAAACCTTCCGAATCTGCATAGAATGTGAATTCGTTGGCTTCCTCAGCCAGCCGGTCAATCGTAGCAATCGGATCGGCGATCACATCGTAAGAAAGAACAGCAAATTTTATTTCATTGCCACGCTGGTCAATTTTTTTGAACACGTGCGGATTGCCGTCAACCATCACTACCTCAGACACCTCACCGACTTCAAGATCGATTACCGGGCTGAATTCCTCGCGGATATTTTCGACGTTTACAAAGGTGCCACGGTATGGTGTAGATGACTGATATCGCATCACAAACATGGAATCATCCGAAGCAGATTCAAAAGCGGATCTCAAATCTTCAATTTCTCGAACGGTGTTCAGTGTATCCTCAGAGGTAGGGGTTTTATCCCAACTTACATACCGGAATCGGTATGTTTCATCTCTCTGATACTGATCCGAATTTTCTCTGTAGTACTGCTGAAGTTCAGAATCCGTAATTGAAATCTCACTGTCCTGAATGACACTGTAGGGGTAGCGCACAAATTCAATGTCGGCAAATGAGTTTTCGCGGATGTATTCATTCTGTACCTCCATCGGCGTCACCCTCATGCCGGATGAAATGTAATTATTAAACTTTTGCTGGCGCCGGTTCTCGCGAAGCTGTTGTTCAATCAGGATCCAGACTTCACTGTTTTCAGGTGAATCAATGGCGGTCTGCAGGGCTATTCGGTCAATCTGGCCTGTTTCGTCAGCAAACTGCTGTCTGATAAACGGATCAGGATTGTCGCCCGTTACCATTTCCATCAGTTCACTGTCGGTAACGGTAATGCCAAGTTCATCCATTTTCTGCTGGAGCAGACGTGCTGCAACCAGGTCTTCCCAGGCCTGATTTTCATACAGCGCCCTTATCTCAGGAGACATTGGAGTATCTGACTGTTGATTGAACTGCTCGGTATAAAAGCTTACCCGCTGATTGTATTCGTTTAAGGTAATTGCGTCACCGTTAACCATACCCAGGTTTCTGGGTCCCTGGGTCATGCCTCCAAAAAAGTCGACATCAGCAAGTACCCATAAAATCCCAAACGAGAAAATCAGTATCCATAAAATGGAGGAGGTACTGTTTCTCATTTTTTCCATTACACCCATGAAGAAATCCTCTGAAAAGTACTTTAAAAGTTATGTTTTAAATAAAATTCTATAGCCTGAAAATATACGACAACATCATGCGAGTCGCAATCTGTGCGTGCTTAACGAATGGCCTGCCATTTCATTCTCATCAAAATAATTCTATGAGATCCATATGACGAAGAAATCGCCCCGGGTTCTCATTGAGATCCTTGACCAGCCGGGAGAGTTCACGAGAAAGCTCTTCCATATTGTCATAGACTGCCGGGTCATTCACGAGCTTGCCAATGGTTCCCTCTCCGCGATTGATTTTGTCGAGTATCTGATTCAGGTTGGTTGTAGCGCCTTCCAGTTCGGTTCGTAGTTCTTCCAGTTCCGAAATATTTTTTTCAAGCGCCACCATGATACTGTCAACACGCGGGCTGTTATCCATTGCAACAGAGTCGAGACGTGCCAGTATCTGTGAACCGGACTGAATTCCCCGGCTGATATCACGTTGACGCTCATTCAGAAGATCTGAAAGCTGCTTGGCCGTTTTAGACGCATTATAGATTGTTTCATCAAGTGTTACCCGGGTGCTGTCGTCAAATGTATTATTGAGCTGCCGTAAAAACGTGTTCAGTTCCGATAGGGATTGCGATACATCACCGGCTATCTCCTCACTCCGGCTGCCAAGCACTTCTGTGACACTTTCTACATATACCCCTTCAATTTCATCACCATAGTCAACGTAGGTATCCGAATCACCCAGCCTTAGGACAATCGATTTACCTTCTACAATTCCCAAAGAGGTCAGCTGAGCAACGGTACCCTCGGGAATAGCAAATTCACCGTCCAGGCTCATGGTGACCCTGACGCGATTATCTGATGTGAGCCGAACTGAGCTCACCGATCCGACTTTCACACCATTTACGTTTACCAGGCTGCCACGGCTGATTCCGTCACCCCTTTCAAATATGGCATAAATCTGAAAGGTCTGCCTGAAGATGGGTATGTCGCGCATAAAGCGAAAACCAACAAAGGCTATGATAAATGCCAATAGCACCGTAATGCCCACTTTTACTTCATTACTCAGATTTAACATGATCTTACTCTACGCTTTTAATTGATAT
>JAWVZW010000343.1:0-3140 GCA_033721975.1 Balneolaceae bacterium | reverse complement strand
TATGACACGAAGCTCTATGCAGGGGATCTACCAGAATCAGCCTGTATATAGCAGGATTCCCCAACGGGAAGTGGAGATCGCCAGAACAGATTCCATCGCTTTTATCACCAATATCACCGTTCAGGGAGAGTTCAGGGAGGTGCTGCTGAACGTGGATGAGAATACCATTGTGAAAGCCAGCACTCCTATCCCTACCTTCAACAACCACCTGTTTTCCTTTTTCAGAGCCCAGATGGTCATGATCTTTTTTGGTCTTCTTTTTTTCCTGACCCTGGCCGCATCGGGACTGAAACAGTTTAGTCTGTTTGGCCAGAACAGAAAATTCCGTGACCGGCTTCTGGACGGCCTAACGCTTGCAACCATTCTATTTCTGGCTGTTCTCATTTTTGCAACCCGGTTTGCCATAGGAAATCAAAATGCTGAAAATGTAGAAAGAGACCTGATCACAAAACTGAATAGTCTTAGTGAATCACTGAGAGACGAAGAAAATCTTTTTGAAGATGATTTTCTCTCAGGAAGTTTGAACCGTTTTGCTTCTCCTCTCAACGTGGATGCGATTCTCTACAGGGACTCTGAATTGTATGACTCTACAACACCTCAGATTTTCTTCCAGGATTTGATGCCGGGTAACGTGCCTTTTCCCGTATACGATATTATCTACAACCGTCAGCGTCGCCAATATGTACAAACTTCGACGCTTGCAGGAGAGCAGCTGCTTATGGGTTACAGAGCGCTGTTGGATGACAATTCAATGGCTGAGGGTATCGTAGCAATCCCCACCTTCATACAATCGCCCGTATACAGGGAGCAGCTGCTGCAGACTACCAGCTACCTGCTAGGAGTGTATTTGCTGATCTTTGGTTTCTTTATAGTTGGTACCGTATTCTTCTCATCTAGCCTGACTAAACCACTGCAGATCATTCAGAACGGGTTAAACCGGATTTCACGGGGTGATATCCGCGGACAGGTCGATGTTACCAGCCGTGATGAAATAGGGTCCCTTGCCAGAGCCTACAACCAAATGGTGGCAAGATTAAATGAAGCCCGGCAGGAACTTGTGCGAGCAGAACGGGAGGCTGCATGGAAAGAGATGGCACAGCAGGTGGCTCATGAAATCAAAAACCCGCTCACACCTATGAAACTAAACCTCCAGCATCTCCAGAGACAGCTTGAAGCCAATCCTGAAGATGTTATGAAACTCAAACCTGTTATTGAATCAACAGCCGGAAATATTATTGAACAGATTGAATCGCTGAATCAAATTGCATCCGATTTTTCCAAATTTGCAAAACCGGTTCAGAATCAGCTGCAGCCAGTGAATTTGAACAGGGTTCTGGAATCGGTTTATGATCTTTATTATGCGGATTCCGATATAAATATCACGCTTTCTCAGCCGGAATTTCCCGTAGCTATTCTGGCGGCTGAAGATGAGCTTCGGCGTGCATTCATCAATCTGGTGAAAAATGGTATAGAGGCTCACGATTCGGGTAAAGCGGATATATCACTCTCCGTTCAGATAAAAGGTGATAAGGCTCTGGTGCAGATTCATGATGAGGGTGCCGGAATTGATCCCGATACCCATGATAAAATATTTGTACCCAATTTTTCGACCAAGTCAAGCGGTACAGGGCTGGGGCTTGCCATCACCAAGAAGATTATTGAAGCCCATCATGCAGATATCTGGTTTGAATCAACTCCCGGCAAAGGCAGCACGTTCTTCATATCCATTCCATTAATGGCAAGGGATTCCGGTTCATAAGAGTTTGCAATTCCGGCTTTCAGGATGTACAAGTCAGTAAAAATCTTCGTACAATCCGCCCTTCCTAAACAATGAGTCAGGCAGATCCCACATATCGACAGAAAATTCTTTCTGAGGTCTCTTCCCTAATGAAAGTCGGCGCGCCGGTCATCGTTGCCCAGCTGCTTCAGATGAGCATGAGTTTTGTTGATACGGTTATGGCGGGCCGGTTATCTCCGCAGGATCTTGCAGCGGTTGCGGTAGGCTCGAGCATACTGCTTCCTTTTATCGTGTTGAGTTTGGGATGTATGATGGCCGTCACTCCAATCGTGGCACAAAACGTTGGCGGACGCCGTTTCAATCAGATTGGCAAAAATGCACGCCAGGTGCTCTGGCTCAGTCAGATTCTTGCTCTGCCCAGCTTTTTTCTGCTACGACATCTCGACGCTGCATTCCCTTATATCGGCGTGACGGATGAGATCATACCTATAGCAAGCGGCTATTTAAAAGCTTTTTCATGGGGAATCTTTCCGGTTTATGCATTCAGTGCCCTGAGAAACTTCAATGAGGGTCTTGGCATCACGCGACCCGCAATGTATATATCGGCTGTCGGATTGCTGGTTAATATACCCGGCAATTACATTCTGATGTTTGGCAAGCTGGGATTTCCTCAACTCGGAGCTGTAGGAACGGGGTATGCTTCAGCCCTCGTTTTTACCGTTATGTTTATCTGCATACTGGCTTTTACCATAAAATTTCAACCATTCCAGCGCTTTGGCATCTTTGACAAATTTCGCTGGCCCGAAAAAAAATATCTTTCTGAACTCCTGAAAGTGGGGGTTCCGATTGGCATCAGTACAACCATGGAAGTTACCATGTTTGCCGTTGTCAGCCTCTTGGTGAGTACCATCAGCACAATTGCCATTGCAGGACATCAGGTAGCTATCAATTTTGCTTCAATGGCTTTTATGATCCCGTTCGGGCTATCTGTTGCCATCTCCTCCCGGGTTGGCCTCTCCGTTGGCCGCAACAGACCTGAGGAGGCACGATTCAGGGGATATGTTGGAGTCGGGGTCTGTTCGTTCATCATGTGCTGTACCGCCATTGTGATGTATCTTTTCCCAAATACCATCGCGGCCATCTACACTGACGATCCGGAGGTTACTTCAATCGCTGTTCAGCTACTTATTATGGCTGCCATTTTTCAAATTTCAGACGGATTGCAGGTTAGCGGCTTTGGTGCTCTACGCGGACTTAAAGACACAAAAACCCCAATGTATGTAAATCTGTTTGCCTACTGGGTTATCGGTATTCCAACAGCTTACATACTTGGATTCAAAACCGGTTTGGGAGCTCCGGGGCTTTGGGTTGGACTCATTGCCGGCCTTACTGTTGCAGGAAT
>JAWVZW010000342.1:0-3142 GCA_033721975.1 Balneolaceae bacterium | reverse complement strand
GATACAGGGTAAAGGCGTTTAAAAGATCGATTAAGCTTTTAGGAGAGGATCCTACAAGTCCCCTCTTGAGAGGGGATAGATGGTGAAGCGTACAGCGAACCATCAGGGGTGTGTTCAACTGATCTACTCAAATCTCATAGCCCAAATTCCTTTTTTCTTTCCAGCACATTTATCTCGATCACTCTCAGAACATTTTCCAAATCATTAAACACTTCCTCATCCCAAAAACGAATTAATTGAATACCAAGATTTTTGAGCTTCTTCTCTTTGTTCAAATCACTTTTGTTTCGGTCATCAAATAAATGTGTAAACCCATCGAGTTCAATAGCCAGATACAACTCCTGACAAAAGAAATCCAGTATATAATTGTCTACCGGCCTCTGCCGGTGAAAGTCGAATCCATACAGTTGTTTCCCTCTTAGAAATTTCCAGAGAAAGATTTCACTCTTGGTTGAATTGTTTCTGAGATATTTAGCCCTTTCTTTTAATATTGGCTCATAGGGTATAATTGATCGCTTCATAGTAATAGTAAGAACCAGGAAATCAGCTTGGCTTACAATTTATCAACCAAATCTAATAACACACCCCTAAATCCCCTCTCTAGAGGGGACTTACTAACTCTTCGCCCTAAGCAAGGGGCTTCCCAATGTAACCCAACCCCACCTACTCCAGCTCAATCACCATAGCCTGCATTGGAGCCACCTCCAATTCCGACTCCAGATCGAACGTGAGCTGCGAAATGATATCTGTTCCAGATGTATATCCCCCGATATTTTCGTCGAAACGACCTAAATTCAGTGTCTGTGGTGCATCCTGTGCATTCAGTACCACCATCACCGATTCTTCAGCGTTATGTCTGAAATAGACATAGAGGTTGTTTTGAGGCATATAATGGGTCAGTTTTCCCGAATGAATGACCTCTTTCCCCTGTCTCCAGGTTGACAACTGCTGAACAAAGCGATGTGCTTCATCTACCGGAAGACCGGTTTGTCGGGCTAGCCTTTCACGTCCCGATTCTGTAAATGCGTTCAACGGATCATTATTCCATCCACCCGGCATATCTTTTCGTTTTAAGCCGTCCGGTCCGCCACCGGTCAGCAGTATCTCATCTCCATAATAAAGCTGAGGAATTCCTCGGGTGGTGAGTACAAACGTCATTGCCAGTTTGAACTTGTCGAAATCTTCACCCATCACCGTGAAGATACGGTCCAGATCGTGATTGCCCGGAAAGATGACATTCTTCATGGGATAGGGAAACAGAAAATCCTGACTAAGAGTAAAATAGAGCTGGGAAATACCCGTGTCCCAACCGGGTTCTTCATTCAACCCCCTCGCAATGGAATTGTAGAGAGGAAAATCGGTAACACTGGGCAGGTGGCTCTCATAACCATCCTGGCTGGGAAAACCGGTCTGCCAGTAAGCGGTAGACGGTGTGTTCGGCATCCATGCCTCTCCCACAATGTTGAAATTCGGATACTCTTCCAGTACCCGCTCTGCCCATCTTGCCATGTACTCTTTATAGGGATATGGATGGGTATCCATTCGTATACCGTCAATGCCTGAATATTCGATCCACCAGAGCGTGTTTTGAATCAGGTAGGTTGCCAGCAGTTCATTTTTCTGATTCAGATCGGGCATATCGGTTACAAACCAGCCCTTTACCGTCGACTCATAATCATAATCGGATGCATAGGGGTCCATCACGGTGGATGTTCTGAAATTGGTCGTGCCCACTTCCGACAAATCATGAATCCAGTCATCAGTCGGCGGATCCTTGACAAACCAGTGCTCGGTTCCTACGTGATTGTGAATCATATCCATAATCACTTTCATCCCCATGCCATGAGCTTTGTCAATCAGTTCCAGGTACTTTTCATTGGTTCCGTACCTTCGGTCAACCCGGTACATATCCGTTGCTGCATACCCATGGTAAGCTCCATATTCCGGCGGCATATCGTTCTCAAAAATAGGTGTAAACCATACAGCCGTCATTCCCAGATCACGGATATACTGCAGATGATCAATCACCCCCTGTATATCCCCGCCGTGTCGCGCATTCGGATTGTCCCGATTCACGCCTTCAAGCATACCCGGGATCTCATCATTGGTCTGGTCACCATTTGCAAAACGGTCGGGCATAAGCAGATAGATTACATCCGTTGAGTCAAATCCCTGATTTCGGTTCAGATCACTGCTGCGTTCCTTGAGTTCGTACAAGACCTCACGGCTGTGCAGGCCGCGTTCAAACCGAAGCTGCAGAGTACCCGGAACGGCTTTATCCGAGATGTTAAGCGTCACGAACATATAATTCGGGTTATCCACCAGCGTCACCTTTTCCATGGATACGCCTTCATACTCTTCAAGAGATACCCTTGCCGACTGAATATCTTCCCCATAGATCAGCAGCTCAACCTCGGGTTGCTGAAAACCGGTCCACCAGTTTCCTGGCTCAACCCGATCGATCATGACCGGCTGTGAAAGAACCGATGGTACCCATAAAAGAATTGCGATAATGGAAAGTTGAAATCTGATTAAAAAATGATTCATGGACGTGTTCTGAAATTAATCGGATAAAATAAGCGCTGTAAAGCTACGCATTGTGTGAGCATAAACCGTTAAATAATCAACAATAGAGGATAATTGCCAATGATTTTTACCGGCAGGCTGAAAAGGCGGGGATCAGGTGTACAAAAATAAAAAAAGCCCGCCACGACCAAAGGTCGGGCGGGCTGAACACGGTTTGTCTATAATTTAGCGCTTATTCCTTGTGGAACTGCACCAAACTATTCAAAACTATACAATTCGCGTAATCAGCTCTGCAGTTCGTGCAGAATAACCGGCTTCATTATCATACCAGCCGATCACTTTCACCAGGTTTCCATCCACTTTGATGGTGCCGCTGTCGAAGATGCACGAATGTGGGTTGCCGATAATATCGGTGGACACGAGCTCCTCTTCGGTATATTCGAGAATACCCTTCAGATCTCCTTCCGCAGCTTTCTTGAAGGCGGCAAGCACTTCATCTGCTGTAGTTTCTTTTCCAACCACAGCGGTGAAATCTGTTAAGGAACCTGTTAGTACGGGAACGCGCACGGCACCGCCATCCAGTTTGCCGTCAAGATGCGGTAGTACCAGACCTACT
>JAWVZW010000341.1:0-3142 GCA_033721975.1 Balneolaceae bacterium | reverse complement strand
GCTGGAATCGGCCGCCAGGGATATAGCAGAAGGCAATGTGAATCGTACGCTCGATCTGGACCGGAAGGATGAATTCGGGGATCTGGCATCATCGCTGAACAGGATGGCTGAGCGGTTTCGGTCGGATAATGATGAGATTAAGAAACTGTACGAAAAGCAAAGGCAGTTTTTTGCCGATATCACACATGAAATACGAAATCCGCTTCACACAATCGCCGGATCACTGGAAATGCTTCAGATGAAAGGTCTTGATCCGGGCAAGAGGGACCACTACCTGCAAACAGCCATGCGTCAGACCGAGCGGATCAACCGGCTTTTTAAGGATCTTCTGACGCTCCAGCGGTATGACTCGGACAGTTATTTTATTGAGAGAAAATCATTCGACCTTTCCGGGGTCATCCAGCATGTAGTGGAACTCTACAGAGAGGAAGCGGAGCGAAAAGGACTGGAGCTCAGGTATGATGACAATCCTCAGACGGTTTATGCCGACCCGGATAAGATTGAGCAGGTTATCGAAAATCTGGTTTCAAATGCCGTAAAATACACCGGGGAAGGGAAAATCGAGATTCAGGTGAGCCGCGAAGATGAGAATGTGGTCGTTGCCATTCAGGATACAGGGATCGGCATATCCAGAAATCACCTGGAAAGACTGTTCGATCGGTTTTATCGAACCGACAAGGCACGATCAAGAGATAAGGGAGGGACAGGGCTCGGTTTGGCAGTGGTTAAAAGCATTTTGAATGCTCACGGTACCGATATTCATGTTGAAAGCGAAGCCGGCACTGGGACGAATTTCAGCTTTGTGCTTCCCCGGGATTAATGGTTTTCCCATAAATAAAAGCGGCTGCAAGTGCCCCCAGCAGCGGAGCTATCAAATAAACCGGCAGATAATAGTAGGAGTATCCGTTATTTACAGTATCTGCTATGATGAAGATGACCGACATAACCGGATTTAGTCCCGTGTCCGTGATTGGAATCGTAATCATATAACACGCGGCAAAAGCAAGCCCTATTACGATGCCGTAGGCAGGGTTCTTCCGGCGCTTTGGAGGATACATCATGCCCAGGTAAACCAGTACAAAAAACATGGAAAGTATAAACTCGAGGCTGATAAATTGAAGTGTGCTGACAGAAGTTTCGGGTGCGGGTGCATAAGTTGCTGATGTGAACCACCACAGAAACATTACAGCCAGAACAGCACCGCATGTCTGAGCCATCAGATAGCTCAAAAGCATTCGTGAATTCATCTCATCTTTTGCCCAGCATGCCAGGGAGATTGCCGGATTCAGATGTGCGCCTGATGAATCCGAAAAGAGATAGACCAATGCTCCCAGAACCAATCCGATGGCAATCGGGCTTGATGTGAGTCCCACGGTTAGCGTTAAGAAAAATACCCCGATCAGCTCGGACTGAAATTTTTGCATGAAAAAGCATTCAATGAGCAGGTAGCCAAACGAATCTACCTTTAGAGTCACCTATAATGCAAGTATTAATCGGGGATCTTTTGTTTAACTTTGTTAACTGATGATAATTGGCCCTCACTGAAATAAGACCGGATGTAGTGAATCCGGCAAGCGTCTTTCCGTCTAACCTGCTGAGGTTCAGTTTTTTATATACACCGATATCTACATGAATGGTGTTCCGATCCGGGCAGCGATTTAAACAACTTAGGTTGAAAGCTCTTCACGTTTGCTTCATATAAAAACGGTTTCTTAGACAGTTGTATAAGCCATAATAAAGAACGTTTATTCATTTCTGATTCATGTCAATGCGTATTGGAGTCGTACTGATGAATCTCGGGGGGCCAACCCACGAGGATAATGTGAGAACTTTTCTGAAAAATCTGTTTCAGGATGAGGATATCATCAAGCTTGGAGGCGGAGTTACGCAGAAGGTCTTTTCGAATGTGATTTCGAAATTTCGTGCACCCAGTGTGGCGGAAGATTATAAGGAAATTAATGGCTGCCCGAACGGATGTACCGGTAACAAACACTGTTTTAACCGTCAGAATAAGGTCGTTTCAGACTGCTGCTCACCCATTAATGGCCTCACTGAAGCGCAGCGAAGGGGTCTGGAAAAATACTTCAAGCAAATTCTGCCGGACCATGAAGTGATGGTGTATACCTGCATGAGGTACTGGTTGCCGTTTGCCGATCAGGTGATGGATGATATGGTTGAAGACGGTATTACCCATACCGTGCTGATGCCGCTTTATCCTCAGTTTTCATGGACTACCACAGGCAGCAGCTTTCGCGATTGGGAAAATGTGGTGAAAGAGAAGTTTCCGGACGGAAACAAACCCTGGAAAGAGTTTCACGTTAAGAATTATTACCTCAACGAAAGCTATCTCAGCGCGATTAACGACCGTATTGACGAATCCCTTGCTGAGATGGATGAGGATACGCGCAAAAAAACGCACTTTATTTTCAGCGCACACGGCACGCCGCTTTTGGAGGTACGCAGTGGTGATCCGTATACGGTTGAAATCAAGGAGACCATGGAAGCCGTTATGGAGCGCAGGGAAGAGAAGAATTCCTACTGGCTCAGTTTTCAGTCACGCGTGGGTCCACAGAAATGGACCCAGCCCAATACCGAGGATCTTGTTGAAAGGCACCTTGAATATGGAATTAAAAATTTCCTGATGGTCCCGATTGCGTTTGTGACTGATCACATAGAGACGCTTTATGAGCTGGGTGTTGAGCTGGTTGAGGATATGGAAGAGGAAGGTTTTGAGTTTGAAAATTACAAGGTCATGCAGGGATTGAATGACCATCCCGGATATATAAGGGCCCTTGCTGAGGAGACCCTCAATGTGCTTGGGCATGAAATTCCGGAATCTGCAGTACGATGGGATCAGGAAAAAGCCGTTCTGCAAAAAAACAGCAAGAAGAGTATACCAACAGAAACAGTCGCTAAAGCCTAAGGATGGTACATCCGACAATTCAGGATTTTACAGTTATTGGCATCAATCACTGGGATGCTCCGGGTGAGGTGCGCGAAAAATTCAGCCTCGGTAAGGATGGACGTTCCATGCTGCTCGATGGTGCGCGGAGAGAGGGTGTTCAGAGTTTGTTTATCATCTCAACCTGTAACAGAACCGAGATTTTTGCTGAAGGAGCTACAACCCGGGAGCTGATTCGGC
>JAWVZW010000340.1:0-3143 GCA_033721975.1 Balneolaceae bacterium | reverse complement strand
TCAAAATCCGGAGGAAAAAAGAGCCAGGGTCCGTCACTTTAGAAAATTAAGAAAGCGGCAGCAGGTACTTTCAGGCTTCTTGAAAGTTGCGGCACTGATTCTGGTTGCCGTTACCTCGGGTTTCTTCACTCTTCAGTTTGCATCCGAGCCCGCGTCTGAACCTGCGCCGCTTCCTGTGTTTAATGAAATTGTTACAGATGCTGCAGAAAGAGCAGGTATAGAACTGGCAGACGGGTCGAACGTCACTTTGAATGCAGCCAGTAAACTGATTATTCCGGACCGATTCCGAACGGATATAAGGGAAGTGGAGCTGCATGGTCAGGCCTTTTTTGATATTGAACGTGATCGTAACCGTCCATTTCACATCAAAACGGGAAATGCAGTTATAGAGGTAATAGGCACATCTTTTGATGTAAGATCATATGAGAATGAAGAAGAAATTCAGGTTGTGGTTAAAACCGGAACGGTTGAGCTTAGAAGGGCCGGTGATACTGAAAACCGCCTGATTGTAAACGAGGGATATCGGGCTTCGGTAAACATAGAAAATGGCAGCCTCCATATGGAAAGGTACAGTGCTGATGACTCGTACTTTGCATGGATGGAAGACCGGATTGTTTTCAGAAATACAAGTCTAAAGGACGTATTCGCAGAACTCGAACGATGGTACGATGTGGAGATTACCATTTCTGAAGAGGTTCAGGGAAGCCTGAAGGAGAAGTTTACGGCCAACCTGAAAACAAGGTCCATCGAAGAGGTGATGGACGTAATACGTGAGTCAATGAATGTGGATTATGAAGTATTGGAGGGCGGGGATCAAATCCTCGTCAGCAGGTAACCGTGCACCACGCACAGCAATAGGATGGTACAAAGTGAAACCAAAAACACAAAAACACCCAAGCGTATGAAAACCGTTACGTTGACAAAAGTGATTCCGGTTATGGTGGGATTGATTCTGAGCACTACTCTCTCACCGGCTCAGGGATTCACTCAAAAACAGTCGTCAGAATCATCGTTGCCGGATTTGGTAACGTACTATTCTGTTAAGGATTACAGCTCGCAGATTCCGGAGTTAACCAATCGAATTTCTGTCAATCTCTCTAATGTTTCCGTTGCGGAAGCGCTTTTCCGGATTGCAGAAGAGGCAGATCTGGAGATCGCATTCGATCAGGGATCACTCTCTGAGAATAAAAATGTAACGATCATGGAAAGCAGTATCAGTGTCGGTCAGGCACTGGAACGTGCCCTTACAGGTACGGGATTTGAGTCTGTGATCACATCCAGAAGGCAAATTATGCTGAAGGAGATACCTCCAGTATCTGAGGAGGATGAAATACCGGTCTTGATAACCGGCCAGGTGGTTGATGCTGATACAGACGAACCGCTGATGGGTGTGACCGTATTTGTAGTGGGTACCCAGACAGGTACCACCACCAATATGGATGGCCGCTATGAAATTGATGTGCCGAATGAAAACTCTATTCTGGCTTTTTCATACGTTGGATATGTTCGCCAGGAGATCAGGGTGGGCAATCGTACACAGATTAATGTTGAACTGGAGTCGGATGTAGCTCTGCTCGATGACGTTGTTGTTGTGGGTTATGGTGTTCAGAGAAGAACCGAGGTTACCGGTGCCGTCACATCAATCCGTGCTGAAACGATTCAGAGCGCACCCGTTTCAAGTTTTGAAAATGCACTGCAGGGACGTCTTGCTGGTGTGAACGTTGCCGAATCAACCGGTGAACCCGGTGCAGCACCTCAGATTATCATTCGGGGTGTGGGATCCATTTCCGCCGGTAATGAGCCGCTCTATGTTATTGATGGCGTACCGGTATCCCAGAATTTCAACCTGCAGCCAAATGTGGGATCGCAGCGATCCAGCTTTGCAGCTCCCAAGGTGAATCCACTGGCCACGATCAATCCGAATGATATTGAGTCGATTGAAGTACTCAAGGATGCATCGGCATCAGCGATCTATGGATCCAGGGGCTCTAATGGCGTGATCCTGATAACAACAAAACGGGGACGAGCAGATAGTCCGCCGCAAATCAATGTTCGCTCATTTGTGGGTGTTCAGTCAGCTTTTAATGTGCCTGAACTGATGAATGCCGAAGAGCTGATAGAGTATACCAAGGACGCGAGGAATAACACCTATCTGCGTCAGCAGGATCCAACAAACCCTGCAAGTCCGTTTTACAATCCGCTGTATGACCCGGATACCAATGCCGGTCGTGAAGCATCCGGTGCTACAGGAACCCACCTGATTCCGGAAGCCTATGTAAATTGGGATGGCACAGATACCGACTGGCTCGACCTGGTGCTGGATACGTCCACGCTCCAAAATTATGATATGTCAGTGAGCGGCGGCGGTTCCAACTTCACCTATTTTGTTGGCGGCGGTTTTATGGATCAGACAGGAATCATCGATGGTTCCGGATTTAACCGATACAGCATCAATGCCAACTTTACCTCAGATCTTTCTGAAAAAGTACAGGTGGGCCTTGGGCTGAATGCAGCGTTTACCGAGCATGACAGAAAAGCAGCCAACGCGCCCTATTTTGGATCGCCTCCGGGTATTATCTACTCTGCCATGACCCAATCTCCTGTTGTGGATCCATTCAATCCGGATGGGACTTATCGTCAGCAGGAAGGAAGTCACAATGACCTGGGTGGCGCTACCACGACTACCAACCACCCGCTGGCCGTGCGCGACTTCATTGATGAAACGATCAATAACAACCGTATTTTCGGTAATATTTACGGTACCTATAACATCATGGAGAATCTGGCCTTCAAGTCTCTCCTGGGTTATGACATCGACAATTTTCAGCGATCCTTTTACCAGGGGACACAGCTTTCCTATCGGGGTGGTGATCCAAGACCTTTTGCGGAGTCAACGTCTGCACTCGGTTTTAACTGGCTATGGGAAAATACCCTGACCTATCAGACCACGCTGGCTGAAGATCACAGACTGGATGCAGTAGTAGGTTTTACGGCCCAAAAACAGCGGGATGAGCGAAACAGGGTTATCGCACAAAACTTTCCGGATGATCAGGTGAAAACCGTGAATGGCGGCCAGATCACAGGCGGTGACCAGTTTATTGAAGAGTGGTCGCTGGTCAGTTACCTGGCAAGAGCCAATTACG
>JAWVZW010000339.1:0-3150 GCA_033721975.1 Balneolaceae bacterium | reverse complement strand
GCTACCGGGTATACAGGTTCAGAGCTGTTAAGGCTTTTGATTCACCATCCGGATGTGACCATTGAATTTGTAACCAGTGAATCACATGCGGGAAAGCGGATTACCGATATCCATCCCCATCTATTGGATATATCAGATATTATTCTGGAATCGTCGGATAATATCCCTGATTACGACGTGGATCTGGTATTTCTGGCTTTGCCTCATGGTGTGTCCATGAATTTTGTAAAGGAACATGGCCTGGACGAGTATATTACCATTGATCTCTCTGGCGACTTTCGTCTATCATCCAAAGATCTGTACGAGTCATGGTATAAAAAGAAACACATTGCAGAGGAGTACCTGGATCAAGCCGTTTTTGGTCTGCCTGAACTTTATCGTCACGAAATCAGGAATGCACGGCTTATTGCCAATCCGGGATGCTATCCCACTTCTGCGATTCTGCCTCTTACACCGCTGGTTAAGTACGATTATATCCAAACAAATGACATCATTGTTGACTCGAAGTCCGGCGTGACGGGAGCCGGTGCGAAGGCCAAACCGGGAACACACTTTCCGGATCTGTTCGGCAATTTTTCAGCCTACGGGCTAACCAGTCACCGGCATACACCGGAAATTGAGTCTGTCTTACACAGATATACGGGCTACACTGCGGAGGTTCTCTTTTCGCCACACCTTCTCCCGATCGACCGGGGCATCCTTACAACAACCTATTCAACCCCAAAAAAGCAGGTAAACAAAGAGATGCTGGAGGAGCTGTTCTATTCGGTCTTTGAAAAAGAACATTTTGTCAGAGTTGTGGATCGCCCTCCTCTCCTGAAACATGTACGCGGATCAAACTATTGCGATGTTCATGTGACCTATGACGAACGTACAAACAAAATCATTACTGTCTCAACGATTGATAACCTGATGAAAGGCGCAGCCGGCCAGGCTGTTCAGAATATGAATATCGTATTCGGACTTATCGAATCCACGGGACTGCAACATATACCTTTAAATCCTTAACAAGCTGCAAGCTACAGGTCTCAGGCTACAGGAATGACTAAAGCCTGTTGTTTGTGGCCTGCTGCCTGAAACCTGATAACATGCTCAAAAATATTACACACGTTCGCGGAATCAAATGCTGGGGTGCCCATATGGGGATTAAATCCAAGCGAAGGGATCTGGCTCTGATTTACTCTGAAGTTCCTGCTTCAGCAGCAGCGGTATTTACCCGAAATGTTGTTTGTGCCGAGCCGATCAAACTCAGCAGAAAACATATCAAAAATGGCAAGGCACAGGCTTTTGTCATCAATTCAGGCAATGCCAATGCCTGTACGGGTACTAAAGGTATGGAAGGAGCTGTTGCCATGGCGGAAACCACGGCCAAGGAGTTGAAGATCCCAATGGATTCTGTGATCGTTGCCTCTACAGGTCTGATCGGCGAACCATTTCCTACCGAAAAAGTCCTTAAAGGTATCCGTGAAAGTGCCCGAAAACTTTCCGACCGGGACATTGCGGGTTCACTTGCCGCAAACGCCATACTGACCACCGACACCTTTGCAAAGGAAGGATTCACTTCCTTTTCCATTGACGGAATAGAAATAAATATGGCCGGTATTGCAAAAGGATCAGGCATGATTCACCCGAATATGGGTACTATGCTAGGTTTCATAGTTTGTGATATAGCTATATCTCCAAAACTTCTGGATGAAGCACTCCGAACCGCTGTGGATAAGTCATTTAACATGATTACGGTTGACGGTGATACGTCCACCAATGATATGGTTTCCATCATGTGTAATGGGAAGGCAGGCAACAAGGAGATTCGAAAAAAGGATGCAAATTATGAGCTTTTCGTATCCAATCTCACTGATCTGTGCGCTCACCTGGCACGCCTGATCGTATCAGATGGTGAAGGTTCTACCAAACTGATTGAATATCGCGTAAAAGGAGCAAAATCAGAGGAAGATGCGCGTCAGATCGTTCGGACCGTTTCCAATTCGAACCTGGTCAAAACGGCAGTATTCGGGTCCGACCCAAACTGGGGACGCATTATAGCCGCGGCGGGACGTGCAGGTGTCAATTTTGATCCTGACAAACTGGATCTGTTTCTCGGCACTGAACTCAATCAGCTGTACCCTGTTCTGGAAAAAGCTCAGCCTGTTGACGGCGTCAGGAAAAAGCTGGAAAAAGTGATGAGCTCGTCGACCATCATTATCCTTATAGATCTCAATCAGGGTGATGAAGAAGCCGTTGGTTGGGGTTCAGACTTCTCCTATGAGTATGTCAGGATCAATGCGGAGTACACAACTTAAAAAAAGTGTTCACCGCGGAGGCGCGGAGTGCGCAGAGAGGAAATGGGGCTCTGAGATCTTGCTAAATTAAAAAGCTGTTGCAGTGGTAACGAACTTTTTCTAAGTCTATAGTACTGACTCTCCCCTCTAAAGTGATGACTTTATCTATAGTATCTCAAATAAGAATTGCAATCATCGGATGATGGGAAGTCAACCGATGAAGAAACATTTAAAATCTCCGAGCCCATTGTACCTCCGCGGTAAACCTTATTTGTAATTACTCACCACCTCAATCACTTTTTCCAGCTCCTCATCCCCTACCTGGAAATGAAAGGTTGCCCGAATGGTTTTGGGGCCAAAGGGAATCATACCTACACCGGAATCAGCAAAAGACTTCAAAACTGCTTCCGCAGTTTCATTCTTTACATCGAAAATGACGATGTTGGTCTCAACTGAGGAAAGATCTATTTCAAAGGCAGGGTTTTCAGCTACGGCTTCGGCAAAACGCCTGGCTCTGCGATGGTCATCAGCCATAAGCGGGAAATGGTTTTCAACTGCATAATCTGCAGCGGCTGCCAGCAGACCAACCTGTCGCATCCCTCCTCCCCACATTTGTCTGAATCTACGGGCTTTTTTAATATGATCAGATGAAGAGAGCATCATTGAACCTACGGGTGCACCCAGTCCCTTGCTGAAACAGATGGAAATTGTATCCGCAACGGAACCAAAAAACTCCGGTTTAATACCCGTCTTGGTGATCGCATTCCAGATTCGTGCACCATCGAGGTGAAGAAAAATACCGTGTTTATCGGCAAGATTGCTCAGTTCCATGATCTCTTCCCTGGAATAGCATACACCCCCGCCCTTATTG
>JAWVZW010000338.1:0-3158 GCA_033721975.1 Balneolaceae bacterium | reverse complement strand
TAGGCGCTTACTGATCTGAATACCGTACATGAAATAGAGTTCTGTTCTTTCCTCACTGCTTTGAGTTTTTGACTCAGATTTAGCTTGTAGCTCTGACGGTTCGAATGCTGAAATTACCGTTTGAGAAGAGTTCAAGCTGTCTCCAGAGCACCCAGAGAATTGGAGCAGCAAAAGAATTAAGATAAGGGGCGAACTATATTTCATATCTGATGAATTTCTAAACAAAACGATCACGCTCTGTTTTCTCTCTGCCGTGTAACTTATCTCACTAAAGGAATCTACACGATTCAATAACCAGAGTCCAGCACCGCTGATTTTCTAATGCTTAAGAAGAAAAATGGTGAAGATAGGTCATCGAATGAGTGAACTGTTGACATCAGGGTATTCAGCCTGAATACTAATCCGATGACTATCATCCTCTCCGCACTAAAATCACTTGATGAGTGAAAGTGTTTAAAACCGGGTATTCAGCCTGAATACTCATCCGATGACTGATGGGTGGAACGCCAAAATTTGCTGGAGTCATCGGATGAGTGTTGGTGTTCGCTTGCGTTGATTTAGGTTGTGGAACTCATCCGATGACTTGATAACTTACATCCTTTCCGGCGCAGATATTCCCAGAATCGTTAGCCCGTTTGCCAGCACCCTTGCCGTTGAGCTTGCAAGTGCTGTTCTCGCCTCCATCAAAGCCGGATCCTCTCCGATGATGCGGCAGTCGTGGTAGAATGAAGTGAAGCCGGAGGCCAGTTCGTTCAGCCAGGTAATCAGCTTGTGGGGTTCCCGGTGAAGAGCCGCAGTTGAGATCGCACCCGGAAATGAGATCAGTTTTTTGATGAGTGCAATTTCGGACTCGTGCTGCAACAGGGAGAGATCAGGTTCAGCTTCCATGCTCTCCATTTCGCTAACTTTACGCAAGATGGAGTGAATACGCGCATGTGCGTACTGAAGGTAATAGACCGGGTTTTTTTCGCCCGCCTCTTTCGCCTCGTTAATATCAAACTCGAGATGGGTATTGGGTGAGCGCATCAGGAAAAAGAAACGGGTGACATCCTCGCCAACCTCATCCATCAGCTCATCCAGGGTTACAAAATTGGCTTTCCGCGTACTCATCTTAAAGGGTTTCCCGTCTTTCACCAGCGTTACAAACTGGTAGACCAGGACCTCAATTTTTTTTGGATCGTACCCCAGCACTTCGATACCGCTCAGCACGTCAGGATAGGTGTCAATGTGATCGGCCCCGAAAACATCAATGCACAAATCATAGCCGCGATCCAGTTTGTTGGCGTGATAGGCGATATCGGGCAGTCGGTAGGTCGGCTCGCCCGAACTTTTAACCAGCACTGTGTCCTGGTCTTTTCCGAATTCGGTGGTCTTAAACCAGACCGCTCCCTCACTGTCATAAGCCAGGTCTTTTTCTCGGAACGTTTCAATCACATCATCAATGGAGCCGTCTTCATAGAGGGAGTGTTCATTGAAGTAGGAGTCCATTTCAATATTCATCCTGTTAAGTGTATGCTGGATGTCCTCAAATATGGCAGATTCGGCCTTCTCTTTGAAGATCTCCATCCCTTTTTCATCCCTCAGATCACTGCCGTGTTCATCCTTCAGGGATCGGGCGATGTCACGAATGTATTCTCCTTCGTACCCTCCTTCCGGAAATTGTGAATCTTCTCCGATCAGCTCCAAGTAACGGGCTTTTACACTCTCTCCCAGAAGACGCATCTGCCTGCCGGCATTGTTGAAATAGTATTCTCTCTGAACGTCTGTGCCTGTCCACTCCAGAAGGCGGGCCACGGTATCGCCCAGGACGGCGTTGCGGCCGTGGCCGACGGTGAGGGGACCGGTCGGGTTGGCACTAACAAACTCCAGAAGGCACTTCATCCCGTCATTTTCATTTGTTTGTCCGAAAGTATCTCCTTTATCCAGCATTTTTGAGAGTTCGTTATAGAGATAATCCGTGGCGTACCTGAAATTGATAAAGCCGGGCCCGGCTACTTCTACAGATTTGATTTTATCCGGATCGTGATCCATCACTTCAACCAGCTCTGTGGCGATCGCTCTCGGATTCTTCTTCAGAAGTTTGGGAAGCAGCATGGCGGCGTTGGTGGAAGCATCGCCGTGGGAGGGATCCCTCGGGGATTCAATTTTAAATTCAGGAATATTCTCCTCTTCAATTCCAAGTTTAAGAATTGATTCTCGAACAATTTGTTGAAGGTATGATTCCATTCAGATAAAGAGCGTTCTTTTGGTTACAGATGAATGATTTACGAATTTCGGTAAAGATAACGGTTTGGAAGGGTATTTCCCGATCAGAATAAGCAGAACGATAACAGATCGGGTGCAATATGTAGTGATCAGAATCCGACTGTTTATGCGTACAGAGTCAGCTATTCAGAAGAGAGTAGGCTGATCACTCTCATCATCATGCCTTCTGGCGAAGGAAGGATCCTGGGTATAGATATCCAGCATTTCCGGAACGAATCGTTTTCCGTACAAACGTCTGCAAATTCCATGCAGGGCTCGCTCTCCATTTTGCGTAATGTAGAGGTACCCATGCTCGTCTTCATGGATGAAACCGAAATCCCTGACGTCATTGACAATCAGGTAGGCCAGCTTTCCATTGGTTCCGATGTATTCCTCGACATATTCGCGATGAGGCGGATCGTCACCGGATGAAACGATGATGCCGAGGAGATTGAGTTCTGCTTCGGTGAGGGGATAGCCTTCGGAGTGTTTCGTAAGCAGACTGTCCCAGGCAGATTGACTGTAGTAGAGGCCAAACCACCATTTGGCATTTTTCAGCAATTTGTGGGTTACCGAACATGCAAGATACTTCCCCGGTTTTGCACGGCGTGGTTCGCCCCGGTCCCGGTACATGCTTACCATGGTAGCCAAATCCAGTTCCTGAAGATTGGGCGGATACCTGAATATAAAATCGGACGTTTTTTGCATAATCACTTCGCTCAGACTTCATACAAGATTACAAAATATTGACGGGAATTGTCGAATGAATTGAAAGGCACATTTTTAGAGAATATTCGCCGTCAATATCTGAGTTGGAAACAGAAGCCGTGATGTGATTTTTATAACCTATGCTCTAAAGAGTTACAGAAAGGATCGGAACTATACAGAGCGAGTTTGTTTTATTCTCATATAGC
>JAWVZW010000337.1:0-3165 GCA_033721975.1 Balneolaceae bacterium | reverse complement strand
ATGCTCAAAAATAGAGAACCATCCCTGAAGATCATCCGTTGCTGAATCACCCAATGCAACAATCGTGTCGTCCTTTTCGAATGGGAGCTGATCAACCCAATCGGTAACCTCATCCTCTCTCAACAGTTCGAGTGCTGCCTCTTTTGCATTCTGGCGGAACATGCTTCTCAATTTCTCCAGCTCAGAAAGTTCAAGCCCCATCAATTCTGCAATGGCGGACTCATTAGAAATGCCGGGCAGCAGCGGAAACTGTTTTTCCAGATTCAAAAACTGAAGCAGATACTTTTCGAGCGCTTCTTTCTCTTTTTTATTCGCTTTTTTTGTCATTCGTTTAATTTGATTACTGATTCAATAATTCTTTGCTCAACTTGCTCATTCCGGTTTCTGCTTTTTCCCTAATGTGTTTCCAACCGTCAAATGAATAGAGTTCCGGAACGGATGGATCCACTATATATCTCGGAATTCCCTGTTTTGTGTAATTCACCAGAGATGCGGCCGGATATACAGAAAGTGACGTGCCTATCACAATAAAAATGTCAGCTGACGAAACTTCTTTCGCAGCCGTTTCCATCTCGGGAACCGGTTCACCAAACCATACAACATTGGGCCTCAGCTGGGATCCATCCGGAGCTGTATCTCCTGGCTGAATTGGATCGCTGCCTATATCCACCACGATAGATTCATCTGCTTCACTTCTGGCTTGTCTCAGCATTCCGTGTAGATGAATAACCGTTGAAGAACCGGCCCTCTCATGCAAGTCATCCACATTTTGCGTCACAACTGTCACATCGAAGGCATTTTCCAGCTCTGCTATGGCCTTGTGAGCAAGATTGGGCTGAACACCCGCAGCTTGTTTTCGCCTGGTATTATAAAACTTCAGGACTTTTTCCCTGTTGAGATGCCAGCCATCAATGGATGCAACTTCCTGAACATCATAGCCTTCCCACAAACCGCCTGAATCCCTGAATGTTGCCAAACCACTTTCAGCACTGACGCCGGAGCCCGACAATACAACTAACTTAGGCATTCAATAAGATATGTTTTTACTATTCCCTTTACGTCTAAGAGCTATCCAGGTATCAATAAATGGAGATCAGAAGTTAGGTGGTTCAGGTCAGGACTTCACATATTGAAGCCAGGAACTGTCATCTCCATATCCTTCGATCACAACCGGGCTTTCATTGTATGTCAGCGAAGCCAGACTAGCCTGAATTTCTGTCCGAATAACCTTAATACTGCTTGAGATCATCTCACTGTTAAATCCGGTTTCACCCAGTTTCAGCGTCATTTCCATGGAAACCAGTCGACCGATGGCGCGACCCAATTCTACCAGTTTACGCTGAGGCAGTTTATAATCGATCTCAAAATTGAGAGTTTCCTTGAAGTAGTCAGCAGCATTTTGTGTAAGCTTATACTTTTTGAGGAATTGATAGAGATTACTCTCCTTTGACTTTCTCATCAGTTTCAGAACAGACTCAGAAATTTGCTGGTAAAGAATATCATTTGACCCTTCAAAAATCTGAAACGGGCGGCTGTCTACCATCGCACGTCCGGCGATATGGTCGAGCCGATACCCTTTGGCACCTACCAGCTGCAGAAGCGATTGTGAAGCCTCATGCATGTAATCTGTCACAACGGATTTAATGGAATTAGCTTCCACATCCATTCGGGCGGTGTTTTTTTCCAGCGGTACGTGTGTACTTGTGAAATAGCTCATCGCTGAACTTACTGTAAAATAAGACTGAAGCCTCGCCAGACGTTCTTTAACCTGATCATAGTTAAACAGACTGGCTCCGCCCACCATCCTCTCCTTGCAATGCGCCAGGGCTTCATCCAGCATACGCTTTAGATGACCCGTGCTCATTCCGGGAAACTGAAGCCGGCTTCGGTGTAGAATATCCAGCATCATGGTAACGCCTGTAGTTTGGGGTTCCAGTCGATAGGTTTCCGGTACGGTGATATTAATTTCGTTGCGACCGTAAGGCAACATATACAGACCCAGATTTTTGTAGTACTCCAGTACTTCAATCCCGCCATTGGAGCTGTCGTGTACAAAGAAACCGATATCTCTGCTCAGTTCACCGTTCTTATCGATTCCACGTGCCGTGATCAGCCAGTAATCGGCCCATCCTGTCAATCCGGCCCAATGCTTTAACCCTTCAATATGATAGGATCCTGAATCATCCTGGGTAAAACCGGTTTGCATTCGGAGTGCATCCGATCCATAGTCGGGTTCTGTTATCATGAGCCCACCCATATTCTTTTTAGTCAGAAACCGCTTAAAAACCGTTGATTTCATTTCTTCCTGACCATAATTGGCAACCGGCTGCAGGAACAGGGCTCCGTTGATTCCCATCATGAGCGACAGCGGCAGGGACTGGTAGGAGGTGGTTTCAAGCATCGAAAGGGCTTCGCTGGTTACGGCACCGCGTCCTTTATATTCACTGGGAATAAAGGTCGATAACGGATTGCATTCCAGCACTTCACGCAATACATACGGAGGAATACCGCGTGTTGCCAGCATTTCGTCTTCATCATTTCTCTCGGTAAACAGTTGAGAAAGCTTCTCTTTATAGTCGTTCAGAAATGACAAAATATCCTTTTTTATTTTCAGGGAGTGTGCAATGTCCAAATTCAATGTCTCAGTATCTTGGTTTACAGGGTAGCTATCAATAAGATGTGTTTATTTCAATAATATAACGAAAAAGAAGGGAATATCATTTTGAGGATTCCCCCTTTCCATCTATATCAGATCATTCAGTAATGGATGTACGGTTTTAGCAAATGCCTTTTTTAAATGATTCTCTGAATATCCATTTGTTACGATCAGGACGTCATCCCGTATTTGAAATTCTCGCGGTGCCTAGTTGTCTGGTTTTTGAACTTCAAGTACTCTGCGCAACCCAGCGAATCATCTGCGCGACTCAGCGAGAACCATTAAGGGGACAATAGATATGGAAAGGGGAGCTATATATCTGGTGTATCAAACTGCACTCTGTGATGTGTCCGGAAAACAAAAAAAGCCTCCGTGCGCTGAGCGCAGGGAGGCTTTGGGGAAAATAAGTGATGAGGCAACGACCTACTCTACCCCGTGTGGAGTACCATCGGCGCTGCGGAGCTTAACGGCCGTGTTCGGAATGGGAACGGGTGGGACCTCCGCGCTAT
>JAWVZW010000336.1:0-3172 GCA_033721975.1 Balneolaceae bacterium | reverse complement strand
GATTACAACGACGACCTTCCTGAAACACTTTCTGTGAACGGACAGGAAAATATTACACCGACCGGTGAATTCACATTTCCGGTGACCTACACCGCCGCAGCGGACACAGGCTGGAACATTGTCGGCAATCCATACGGGTCAACCTTGAACTGGGACGAACCCGGGTGGACAAAGGTCAATATGGACAATGTTATTTATGTGTGGGACAAGTCGAGCAATCAGTATCGTTATTGGAACGGTTCAGCAGGCAGCTTGGGCAATGGGTTAATCGCTCCATTTCAGGCTTTCTGGGTTAAAGCCAACGCTGACAGTCCCGATCTTCGTGTTCAAAGCAGTGCCAAAACCACAGGCGGTACTTTCAGGAAAGAAAATCGCTATACCCAGATTCCTGTGATTGCCCTTGAACTGGAAACCGACTTTCATTCTACCTCTACCCATTTCTCATTCATGCAGTACGGCAGTTTTACAACCGACTCCATGGACGCCTACAGGCTTCTCCCCTTCGAAGCGGATACCTATCTTGAGATCTATTCGCTTTTTGAGGACGGGACCGAACTGGCCATCAACAACCTCCCCAGGGATTTTGGAAGTACCATTGAGATTCCTGTTCAGGTGGGTGCATTGCAAGACGGCAGCTATTACAACGGCCTGGTAACGATGACATGGTCAGAATTCGAAAACATCCCTGAAAGCTGGATTGTTGAACTGCAGGATCATCATACCGGAGATATCATTGATCTGAGAGAAAACACCTTTTACGATTTTGAAATAAGCGGTCAGGGCAAAACAGCCTATTCCATGAATACGGTAGAAAACTTCAGGCTGCTGGCGAAGTCCAAGTCGAATTCGAACAATCCCCGATTTAGTCTGCTCATCACTCCCGGCAGTGATGGAAGTGAATTTCCTGATCAGGTAACACTCGAACAAAACTATCCAAATCCGTTTAATCCGGTTACCTCAATACGATTTGGTTTACCTGCCGAAGACAGGGTTCGCATTGAAGTCTATGACGTTATTGGAAGAAAAGTACTGACTCTTGCCGATCAGAGATACCAGGCCGGTTTCCATACGGTTGAGTTTGACGGGCGGTCTTTATCCAGCGGGGTTTACATGTACCGTCTGATCACATCAGATCGAGTGATGCACAAAAAAATGACGTTTATTAAGTAAAGGTCTTTTTCTGTTTATTTATCACGGATTTTGAAGTTTACGGTACTCCGAAGAGTGAGCAGGATCCACATCCTGGAGAAGTGAGAGTGCCCGGTTCCGTATACCACTCTGTCCCTCCATCAGTATGGCAACGATCTCTGTATATTTAGTACCGAAAAACAGATCGTACAGATAGTTGTTTGTGGTGGTTCGCTTATTGTCGCGAATCAATTCAAGAGCCCGGATCACCTCTTCCCTGGCCTCCTGCTGATTATTTGTAAAGCGGTCAAGCCCGAGTCGATGATACCGGTAAAGCGCCCTTCTGAAATCACTAAAGGCATTTCCGGTCAGCCCATTGATCAAACCATAACGGTTGCGCTGCGACCCTATAGACCTTCCCCAGCCGAATGCACCCGCGTTCTGCCCCAATTCAAAAATGTTATAAGCCTGGGTGTAGTGCTGTGTCCCTCCCAATTCAGAGAAGGTATCATAATCAAGCCCAAGGAGTACATAGGCATAGAAATCCAGAAAACTGGTCAGTTCATCAAACAACAGGTCATCGCGGATCAGGCTTCTATTTCTGGGATAGCTGAATCGCCAGTTGTTATCACTGATAACCATAACCGTCGTAAACTGGTTGGTATCATAGATCGGGCGCCTGAGTGATATGATCGCTTCTGCACTGTAGTTAAACTGACCGTCAACCCCGGTAAGCAGTATCTGCAAATTGCACTGTATTTTCTCCTGGCTTTGAAACTGATCATTGGTCCATCTGTTTTCATTCAGATAGCGCTCAATTTCAGGTTCCAGTTCCATGACATAATCGTAGGCCGAACCGCTGATCTGCCGGTCATTCACCGTTACATCACAGTCAAACTCCTGAGCCTTCACAGACAGTGCACAGCCCAATGTCAGTACAAATAGGAGACAGTTTCTCAGCATTCCGGATTGGTTTTTTTGGAGCATTTCATCATAATAATCACAGATTATCAAGGGAACTTAGAAAATCAGAGAGATGAATCTAAACGTCCATGCCGCAATATCGGCATTTATACGGACTGTTCTGCTTTTCTTCTTTACAGCAGGTTCAGTCTACGCTCAGTTCAGTATAGGCGCTGCACAGGTAGCTATGGGGCATACCGGTACAGCCATTAAGAATTCTTACTGGGCCGTTTTTAACAACCCTGCCTGGGTATCAACGGAGAAAACTGCTCTTTCTTTTTTTGCCCATCGTTTTACCGGCATACCCGAGCTGACGGATATCGCAATTAGTTTCTCAACTCCCCTGCCATTCGGGACTGCTGGCGCGGGAATACACCGCTTTGGATATGATCTCTATTCAGAGCAGCAAATTTCCCTGGCTTACAAACAAGAGCTGGATGCCGTACATACAGCTATTTTGCTTTCCTATCACCATATCTCAATTGGAGGCGGCTATGGCTCTGCGGGTGCTCCTGGCATTTTGCTCGGCATCGGCATAGAACTCTCCCAAAAATTACACGTTGGCATACGCACTGACTATCTGAACCGGCCTACAATTGGCAACTCCGGCGAACGAATCTCTCATGCTACATCGGCAGGATTCAGGTACTCGGTTTCCGAAACGGCTTACATCACCGGTGATATCGTAAAAGACCCTGACTTTCCGGTTTCGGGGAGAGCCGGCTTTGAATTGCTGCTTGGAAACACCTTGTACCTGCGCTCCGGAGTTACAGCCCGTCCATCCACCTACAGCTTTGGATTCGGATATGCTCCGTCCGCGCTTATTGTAAATCTGGGAATTCAGCAGAATGATCTCTTGGGTTTAAGTGCCGCCATGGATATAACAATCCATATGTAATCCTAACCGAAGCCCATGCTGAATTTCAGGAAACGTATCATACTGTCAGTCTCATTGCTTTTCATCGCCGCCGGTCAGGCCGTTGGTCGTCAGGCGGATTCTGTTGCAGTAATTCTGGAACGTGATCTTGAACAAGCGACTGAAAACCTGGATCCTGATGATCCTGATTCAGATCCTGAATCT
>JAWVZW010000335.1:0-3181 GCA_033721975.1 Balneolaceae bacterium | reverse complement strand
ATGGTCGTTTGAGGGCAGCCAGGCTGATATGCGCGAGAGCACACAGTCACTCTGGGGTAATTTCCTCATGGCCCTGCTGATCATCTACACGCTTCTGGCGATTGCATTCCGCAACTATTCGCAACCGCTCATTGTGATGGGTGCCATTCCGTTCGGTATTGTAGGAGCGGTAATCGGACACATTCTTCTCGGATATGACCTGTCGCTGGTCAGCCTGATGGGAATCATTGCTCTTTCGGGCGTGGTCCTCAACGATTCACTCATCATGGTCGACTATGCCAACCGCAAGCGCAAATTTCTGGATGCCTATAAAGCTATCCATGAAGCCGGACTGCGTCGATTCCGGCCTATACTGCTTACGACGCTAACTACGTTTGGTGGCCTGACACCCATCATCCTGGAAACATCAAACCAGGCCCGGCAGCTGATCCCGATGGCCATTTCACTCGGGTTCGGGATTGTCTTTGCAACGGCCATTATTCTGGTTATTGTACCTTGTCTATACATGATCCTGGAGGATGTTAAGAGCCTATCCGCCAGTGAACGTTCAGCGGCTTCGGAGCAAACCGCTGCGATTGCATCCAGTTAAAAAATGATCTAATTCCGCGGAAGGATTAACACCTGTTCGAGGCAGGTTGCTTATCGATGGTGCCTGGAAGCCATTGAGTTTAACCATTACAACATGCTCTTGGGCAATCGGTTATTTTACGGGTATCAACCAATATATAACCCTGGGTTCTATGGAGAATAAAATAACAGCCAGAATCGTCCATTTGCCGGAAACCTATGAGATGGCCTATAACATCGCCTGCAAAATCCGGGATGCGGGAGAGAATTATGATGTTGTAGTCGGTATATCACGGGGCGGACTCCCCCCTTCCAGGATGATCTGCGATTTTCTGAATATCAAGACACTGACCACGATGCAGATTTTGCATTACGAAAGTGCTGCTAAACAACGGGAAGAGGTTCGTGTAACAGATCCCGTAAAAATTGATCTGAAGGATAAAAATGTCCTTGTTGTAGATGATGTAAATGATACAGGTGATACCCTGCGCGCGGCCGATGAGTATATACAGCCAATGAACCCGTCTATGTTTAAAACGGCAGTGCTCCACGAAAAATCCGGTACCTCATTTCATGCCGATTACTACGGAGACTATCTGCCTGAATGGAAGTGGCTGATTTATCAATGGGCTGTTACGGAAGATTTAACCGAATTTCTGAAGCGGGATCAGATGCTGAATGCGAAGCCAGAAGATGCCATCCGGCATCTCAAAAAAAAGTATGACCTCACCGTAGAAGAAGAGCTTCTTGAAAAGGTACTTTCGATGCAGGCGTTCTATCAGAAAACGTGACATTTCTCATTAATTAACCAATTACATCAAACAATGTTTGACTTTACAGCCAGCTACACGGATCAATACCAGATTACCATGTCGCAGGTCTATTTTCATCGCGGGATGAAAGATGAAACTGCGGTTTTTGATTATTTCTTCAGAAAAATCCCCTTTGAAGGCGGTTTTGTCGTTTTTGCCGGTTTGGATGAACTTCTGGAGGCTGTTGAAAACCTCAGGTTTGATGAAAAAGACCTGGAACTGCTAGAGAAAGAGGGTATGGATGATGAGTTTCTGAAATACCTGGAGGAGTTTCGGTTTAGCGGAAGTATTCGTGCAGTCAGTGAAGGTGATGTCGTCTTTCCTAACAGTCCGGTTGTAACCGTGGAAGCCCCCATTATCGAGGCACAGCTTCTTGAGACCCTGCTGCTGAATACCCTCAATTATCAATCCCTGATTGCAACCAAGGCTGCACGCATGAGATTGTCGGCCGGTGAACGATCGCTGGTCGATTTCGGTCTGAGACGTGCCCCCGGTACCGGCGGATACTCGGCCAGCCGTGCCGCGGTAATCGGCGGATTTGATGCCACCAGCAATGTACGGGCAGGACGTGACTATGACATCCCCATTTCGGGCACCATGGCACATTCGTTTGTGCAAAGGTATGATGATGAACTCTCCTCATTCCGCGATTTTGCTGCCGTTCGACCCGATGATTGCGTTTTGCTGGTTGATACCTATGATACCCTGAAAAGCGGTGTTCCCAATGCCATAACCGTGGGTAAGGAGATGGAAGAAAAGGGACAGAAACTTAAGGGAATTCGGCTGGACAGCGGTGACCTCGCCTGGCTTGCGAAAAAGTCCCGATCCATGCTCGATGAAGCCGGCCTCAGCTATGTTAAGATTGCGGCTTCCAACCAGCTTGATGAAAATGTGATACAGAGTCTGCTTCGTCAGGGTGCCCCGATCGATTTCTTTGGTGTCGGAACCAGCCTCGTTACCGGCCGGCCGGATGCTGCACTGGATGGAGTCTACAAGCTTAGTTTTGCAAACGGCGAGCCCCGGCTCAAACTCTCAGAGTCGATTGAAAAGATCAATTTACCGGACCGCAAACAGGTGTATCGCGTAATGAACAGTGACGGCTCATTTTTTGGGGCCGACGTGGTTACCCTCCAGGATGAATCTGCACCGGACCGAATGATCCACCCCTCACAGCCTCACTCTTCTCTTGCACTCAACGGTCTAGAAAAAAAGCCACTGCTCAGCGAGGTGTTCAGGGATGGTAAGAGGATGACAAAACCGAAAACGGTTATGGAGATCCGGGACTTCAGTCAGAACAGGCTTCAAAAATTGACGGATGAGTACAAGCGATTTGAAAATCCGCATATCTATAAGGTTGGCCTCTCCAAAGCACTGAAAGATCAAAGAGACTCGCTGATTGAACAGAATCGTGCAGATGATTGACAAATAGGCCCGGATGTCTATCGTTCATGCTTCTTAAAGGATTGTGTAAGCAAGCTGACTTCCGTATGATATCTTTATCCTGATTAGCACAATCCCATAAATCCGAAATATCCCGGAGATATCATGCCATCCATCAAACCTCTTTTCATTGCCTTCATTCTGTTGTTTTCAGCAGTTCCCGCGCAGATTCTTCACGGTCAGGGGACTGCTGCCACCTCTTCAACAGTCATTTTCAATCATGTAGCCCTATCGGTGAGTGATCTGGATGCCTCAGCCGATTTTTACATGAATATGTTTAACCTTGAGGAGATCGAAAATGCTTCTGCAGCTGAAGGAATCCGATGGTTTTCACTGGGTGAAGGAAAAGAGCTTCATCTTAT
>JAWVZW010000334.1:0-3187 GCA_033721975.1 Balneolaceae bacterium | reverse complement strand
GTTTTAAGGCTTCAGAAACAAGATGAACATAACCAGAGGAGTTGAATGATGATTCATCCAGTTCGCTTCGGTCTATCATTTTCAGCACTTGCTTCATTACAATTCCCCCGCTGGAGGGAGGAGGCATCATAACAAGTTCATAGCCCCTGAAGGTAGCCCGTACAGGTTTACGCCAAATACTTTTGTAGTCGCGGAGGTCACGCATGGTTATTAATCCACCGCCCCTTTGCATCTCTTCGATAATCAGCCTTGCTGTAATGCCGGAGTAGAATCCTCTCCGGCCCAGGGTAGCAATTCGCTGAAGGGTTACAGCCAGATCCGGCTGGACAAAAAGTTCACCCGGCATCCAGTCGCTGCCGTCCGGCTTCAGGAATGTAAATTCGGATCCCGCGAAACGGGAAAGCTGATCTTTGGCGCGATTCAGGCTTTCTGCGGTAGAGTGCGGAAGCAGAAAACCGTCACGAGCCAGGGTAATTGCCGGTTCCATTACGATTTCAAGAGGGAGTGTGCCATATCGCTCAAGTGCATTGATCATGCCATCAACCGTACCTGGAACACCTGCCGCCAGAGGACCGATTTTGCTTTTTTGGGATTCGTAAACTCTGTCTTCATTCAGATACATATCACGGTGAGCTGCAAGAGGGGCCTTTTCCCTGAAATCCAGAGCAGCGGATGTTCCATCCCGGAGCTGTACGACCATAAAACCACCGCCACCGATGTTGCCCGCCCGGGGGAGTGTGACGGCCAGTGCAAACTGCACGGCCACAGCTGCATCCACCGCATTTCCACCTTTGCGGAGAATCTCAAGGCCGGCTTCGGATGCATACCGGTCTGCGGAGGAAACGACCCCGTTTTGCCAGGCGACAGGGGCTCCGATCTGAGCCTGCAGGGTATAGGGGATAAAAAATACAGTTAGCAGAAATACGGTCCGCAGCGAAATGGGAATCGCATTAAATCTATGTTGCATTCTGTGGAGAGTAGCAGTGAGATTCATCCTAAGCTCTTGGATGAAATTCTTTGTGAATCTGGTGAAGGAGTGATCGGTCAACATGAGTGTATATTTCGGTTGTCAGGATGGATGTATGGCCCAGCATCTCTTGTACTGCCCGGAGATCGGCTCCGCCCTCGAGCAGATGAGTAGCAAAAGAGTGCCTGAAAATGTGTGGATACACATTCTTTTTGATACCTGCTTTCATAGCATATTTGTTAACAATGTTCCAAATACTCATGCGTGAAAGCGGTCCGCCTCGCTGGTTAAGAAACAGGCGATTCTTTGTTTTCTGGGGTTTATCAGGATTTATAAACTCTTTACGGGAGGTTTCGATATAGTGTTCAATTGCGAGCTGAGCATGCTCACCTACCGGAACGAGCCTTTCCTTGTTCCCTTTTCCGATTACGCGGATAAAACCGATTTCAAAGAAGAGGCGGTCCATTTCCAGGTCGGTCAGCTCGCTGACCCTCATTCCGCTTGCATACAGTGTCTCGAGAATAGCAGCATCCCTGATGCCGGCAAAGTCGGTACGATCTGCTTCATCGATGATTGACAGTACTTCCTCCGGCGTGAGAACCTCAGGAAGTTTTTTTGCCTTTTTGGGCAGTTCAACCAGTTCTGCCGGATTGGCCTCAGCAAACTGTTCAGCAACCGCAAACTCATGGAAACTGCGAATGCTGGAGATATTACGTGCGATGGTACTCACTTCAAGACCCATTCCGGTGAGCTCAGCCAGATATTTTTCAATATGCTGAAGCGTGACACCGGCCAGGCTGCCGATTTTTAGTTCTTCTGCCACAAACCGGAGATATCTTCTCAGATCGTTTTCGTAAGACTCGGCTGAGGTGTCGGCGAGACCCTTTTCAAGTTTGATAAATTGAAGGTAGTGCTGAAGTTCCTTCGAAAAAGCCATTATGACCGGTTACCTTTTTCAATGGCTGAACTCAGATCATTTTTCTGGTCGTCAGAGGCCTCCTCTCCATTATCCTGAGTTTCCTGGCTGCCTGAATCTTCAGTTTGGGCGGATGAAGATTTCTGCTGCTTCTGACCCTGTTCACCGTCACGCTGTTTTTTCTTCTCCTTACTATCCTCCGGATAATCAATTCTGCTGTGGTACACACCCACAAGAATATTCAGAAAAGATTTCTTGATGATTTCAATTTGTCTGAACGTGAGCGGGCAATTGTTTAGCTGACCATCGCTGATGTGGTCTTCCACCATCCGGTCGATCAGGCTCTCAAGTTTCTTGTAGTTGGGATCCTTCATCGCACGTGACGCAGCCTCAATGCCGTCCGCCAGAAGAAGGATTCCCTGCTCCTTGGTGAACGGCAGGGGGCCATCATAACGAAAATCTTTTTCCTCCACTTCACCATTATCGCTTTGATTCTTGGCCCGGCTATAAAAATATTTTATCAGCGAGGTGCCATGGTGAGTCTGAATGAAATCGATTACGACCTGAGGAAGATTGTGCTCTTTGGCCATCTTCACTCCATCAGTGACGTGGGCTTTGATGACAAGTGCGCTCATGCGCGGTTTCAGCTTATCATGTTCGTTTCCGGCGCTTTGATTCTCAATAAAATAAGCGGGTTTCTCCATTTTGCCGATATCGTGGTACATGGCTCCAACCCGACACAGCAGCGGATTGGCTCCAATTTCTGCAGCGGCCGATTCAGCCATATTCGCAATCTGGAGGCTATGATGAAAGGTCCCCGGCGCCTTGTTCATCAAATCCTTAAGAAGCGGGAGGTTTGTGTCGGACAGCTCCAGCAGCGTAAAGTCGGTTGTAATTTTAAACAGCTTCTCAAACAGAAGAATGAGGGGATAGGTAAACAGAATGAATACGGCGTTGATCGCGACAAAGGAAAGATCCGTAAGCAGTCCGTCGATTCCGCTGTATCTTGCCATTGTGAATCCTAACAGAACAATCAGGTAGGTCAGAAATACAATACCCGGAGTGATAAAGAAAAACTGCGACCGTTTTTTGATGTCCCTCACGGAGAAGATACCGAGCGTACAGGCCGCTGTAGTAGCCACCAGGTATTCGAAACTGTTATCATGAATAATTCCCGTGATAATGGCGAGTGTCAGCGTCGCCATCAGGCCCACTCTCGAATCAAAGATGATTGTCAGGATAATCGGAGCTACGGCAATGGGTACAATGTAGCTGTTTAAGCCGCTGATCGGATAAACCACAGC
>JAWVZW010000333.1:0-3192 GCA_033721975.1 Balneolaceae bacterium | reverse complement strand
GCATGTCGATGGAAACCATTGCTTCGCTATTCTGCAGGAGCATTTTAGCCGCAGTAACATACTGATTGCCGGGCCCGAAGATCTTGTCCACTTTGGGGATGGTTTGGGTTCCAAAAGCCATTCCCGCAATCGCCTGTGCACCGCCTGCCTTGACCACTGCGTCGGCGCCTATTTTCTGTGCCACATACATAATTGAATCCGGCACTTTTCCCTCTTTGTCGGGAGGAGTGGCGATCACAATTGTTTTGCATCCGGCAATTTTGGCCGGCACGCCCAGCATCATGGCGGTGGAAGGAAGCGGAGCCGTACCCCCGGGTATATAGAGCCCAACCCGTTCAATGGGGCGGGTTACCCTGCTGCAGGTTACTCCCTTCATCGTTTCGACTTCCAGGCGCATCGTTCGCTGTTCCCTGTGAAAAAGGTAAATATTCTCTATTGCGCGGTCGATTGCGCTCCGGGATTTTTCATCCAGATTGATGGATGCTGATTTCGGATCGATTGTAAGGGTACCCGGATCAAACCCATCAAATTTTTGAGTGTAAGACCGGATTGCCTCGTCTCCTTTTTCTTCAACGTCATTCAGTATAGGCTGAACCGTACTGAAGATGGAAGCGTAATCCATTTTGGGACGCTTGGTGAGCCTTTCAAGCTCTTCAGGGGAAAGTGCAGTGTAGGTGTAAGTCTTCATGGTTTGATATTCTGACTACCTGATTTTTTGAATTACCGGTCTCAGCTTGTCTGGTGTTTTAAATTACACAATCATCGATTCAATGGGCAGCATCACAATGCCGGTGGCACCTGCTTCCTTGAGGTTTTCCATCACATTCCAGAAAGTGGATAGAGGCACTACCGTATGGATGGCAACCATCCCGTTGTCTGCCAGGGGTACCACGGTCGGGCTCTTCAGTGAAGGAATGATCTCTTTGATTTCAGGCAGTGCATCTTCGGGAGCATTCATCATGATATACCGGCTTTCAGAAGCCAGCTTATGTCCTTCAATTCGCTGAAGGATTTTTTCAATCAGTTTCTGCTTTCCTTCCGATAGCGGCTTGTTGGTTTGAATAAGCTGGGTTTCAGAATCAAAAATCTTCTCAATTTCTACCAGGCCGTTTGCCCGAAGTGTGCCGCCGGTGGACACGAGATCGGAGATACCGTCAGCGATTTCAAGGCGTGGCGCAATTTCCACCGATCCCGAAAGGGTAATGATGTCAACATCGAGTCCTCTTTTTTCAAAGAATTTGCCGGTAAGAACAGGATAGCTGGTAGCTACCTTTTTCCCATTGAGATCTTCAACCGTTTTTGCGGAACCGTTTTTAGGAATGGCAATGGACAGCCGGCATACGCCATATCCAAGACCCCGAAGGATGGTTACATCCGCTTCATCTTCTGCAACGGTGTTTGCACCCACAAATCCAAGATCGCACACGCCGTCTTCAACATATTCCGGAATATCATCGTCGCGTATTAATAGCAGCTCAACGTCAAAATTCAGGCATCTGACCAAAAGGCTGCGCTTGTAGTCATCAAAATGAAGTCCGATAGCCTCCAATAGGTTGAGGGTCTTGTCGGTAAGCCGTCCGCTTTTTTGGACGGCTATTCGTAATGAGGTTGTCGAATCAAGGGTTCTCATGAAATTCCGGAAAATTTTTTAGGTAAAAATGAATGAATGGAAACAGTGTGGGCAGCAAAGATAAGAAGCGTACGTTTTTCGTTCAGTGTACGAAATGCCCGTGATTGCCTGGATGGCAATGGAGATGATGAAAGGTATGGATATGAAATTGTTTCACGGGACAAAGTTACGGTGTTCAATGATTAATGCCAATCTAAGCATGCAACATTATCGCGAATTGAAATCATTCCAAATAAAAAGCCCGGCTCAAATAAATGAACCGGGCTTTATTGGGAGACACATGCCTGCTGACACTAACCGGAGTTAATCCGGCAAGGAATCAGCATGTATGTATAAGTTCAAGATATATTTTTGTCTCTATTCACCTTTTTCTTCCAGTGTGACAAGATTCAGAACGGTGGTGTCGGGCGCAGCTACTTCCACGTCTTCAATTAATACCTCATTGTAAACGGTGGTATCAGGAAATACTGCTACATCATACGTACCGCTGAGAAGTCCAATCATCAGATACTCACCTTGTTCATTGGCCTGAGTTCCGGCAAGGGTATCCTGGTCAGCAATGGCATAAACCCATGGCTGTGCTTCGGCCGGTTCAACGGTGCCTCCAATGGCTCCTGTCTGGGCCAGGTTAACTGTTTTGATTACCGGTTTGAGCAGGTATTTGCCCGAATTTCCGGCTTTCACGATGGAACGCGAAGCATCAAAGTCAAGAAGCAGAGTGTATACCGCATTGCTTTCTACTTCCGCATTAATATTCAGTTTTAATCCTGACTGCTGACCGCTGGGTGTAGTGAGGGTACGGGTCATGCCGTCGACGGTTATCTCATTTTCATTACCGAGAATGAGACGCATTTGAGAATAGGTTCCCGCTTCGAGCTCTGTTTCTCCAAGAAACTCGGTAATACCGTTAGTGAGCTGAAGGAGATCTACTTTTTGAGGTTCATCGGATATGATGATCCACTCTCCGTCGTCACCATTTTCTCCGTCATCTTCTCCATTTCCGTCGTTATCGGAATCAGAATCTTCATCCATTTCTGCATCCGCATCTTTATGGATACGGATTTCCTGGATATCAATTACAACGGATTCATAATGAGCCGGTGCATCCGTCATAAAGACGCGCAGGGTTCCGGGTTCACCGTTATTTTCGGGATCAACCTCAAGGCTTTCGCAGGCAGCGAAGGCAAACAGCAGGCTGATCATTACAAGCAATAGTTTATTTAAAGTCTTCATAGGAAGGTCCTTATTAACTTTTTTGTGTTTTGGCGATGAATCAGACTATTTTTAAGTCAATTTCTCCTTGAATGTTCCTTATCACATAATAGATAACAATAACACCTCATTTCAAAAAGAGTATTAACGAATTCTAAGATGAAAACCATAGCACAGCTTACCTACATCCCCCTTTACACAGATCATCCCAAAGAACAAGTTCAGGATCTTATTGAGTTTGTTGCCCAGCACGACGTAGAGGTTGATGTAAACTATCTTTCAACCAGCATCAAGGGTGACACAGAAGTGGTTTTTGAGCTTATCCGGGAGATTTATGATGAGATGACCCT
>JAWVZW010000332.1:0-3197 GCA_033721975.1 Balneolaceae bacterium | reverse complement strand
CTTCTTTTACCTGATATGGATCAATAACAAAATCCTTGCGCAGCAGAGGAATGGGACTTATTCTTGAAATAGATTCCAGATAGCTCAGGGATCCTTTGAAAAACGGTTCGTCCGTCAATACGGATATGGCAGACGCGCCATTATTAATGTACTGATCGGCGATTTTAACCGGATCAAACGTTTCCCTGATGATACCTTTTGATGGGGAGGCTTTCTTGACTTCAGCTATCACTGATACGGACTCCTCAGAATTGAGAGCCTCAGAGAATGATTTCCGGGACTCTTCAAAGCCTTCCAGGGACTCAAAATCCCTCATTGTCATTCGTTTTTTACGTCTGGCCAGATCGGTGCGTGTCTGATCGGTAATTTTTTGAAGAATGTCCATTCTAAGCTCTTTAAACCTCAACGATCGCTAATAAACAATTTACCTTTTGATTTACATTGCAACTCTTCAGCATCCTAAGTCTACGCTTTATTTGCGGCCATCTGCGATTCAGTAATAAACAGTTCAAGCTTCCTGGCAGCTTCTCCAGAATCAATACTTTTTGCGGCTGCTTCTTTTGCAGCCTCCAGTGACTCCTCTGCCCCGGAAGCATGAATGGCAAAAGCAGCATTCAGTTCAACAATACTCCGCTGTGCGTCTGTCGAAGTCCCGTTAAATATACTGCGAATTATTTCTGCATTTTCTGAAGCATCTCCCCCCTGCAGTTCCTCAATACTTACAAGGTCATAACCCAGTGAGCGCGGATCAAATGTTGTCGCACCCAGAGTCAGATGTGATTTCAGCTCAAAAATTTCACTTTGCGATGATAAACTGACTTCATCCAGTCCATCATGAGCACTCACCGTATAGGCACTTTCCGTCTCCAGATTGCTCAGTATCTGAATCATAAAAGAAGCCGCTTCCTTGCTGAATGCACCTATCACCTGATTTTTTACATCTGCGGGATTCAAAAGCGGGCCCAGCATATTGAAAAATGTGCGAATTTTGAGTGCTCTTCTGGCAGGCATCACGTATTTCAACGCTGGATGAAAATTCGGGGCAAACATGAACGCCATCCCCGTTTCATTGAAAAGTGCTTCCGTCTGAGATTTGTTCAGATTTGCACTGGCTCCAAGTTTTTCAAGGACATCAAAGCTGCCGCTTTTACTGGATACGGATCGGTTTCCATGCTTTAGTACCGGGACCCCAGCTCCTGCCACAACAAACATGGCAGCCGTTGATATGTTAAATGTCCCGGACTTATCTCCTCCGGTGCCGCAGAGATCAACAGCACCTTTTGTATCTACATCTACGGATATGGCTGCTTCCCTCATCTGCTTTACAAAACCGGTCAATTCGGAAACAGTCTCCCCTTTGGCTCGCATACCCATTAAAAAGGCTGCTATCTCCTCGCTCGAAACAGAGCCCTCCAGTATGTTTTTCATGGCACCGGCTGCCTGATCCTTCGTCAGAGGTTCATTTACCGATATGATTTCAAGATATGATGTAAAGGTAGTCGACACGATTTTCTGTTAATTATGCAGTTTGTCTGTTCATTTAAACCTTATTTGGTGACAGCAGCCTCCTTCCGGCCGGCCTTAAGCCAGTTTTGTACAATTTTAGGACCTTCAGTTGTTAGAATACTCTCTGGATGAAACTGGATTCCTTCAATGGGATGTACTTTATGGCGAACACCCATGATTACCCCGTCTTCGGTGGTCGAAGTAACTTCCAGCTGATCATCGGGGATGGAATCAGGGTCAAGTGCTAAAGAATGGTATCTGGTAGCCGTAAAACCATCCTCTACACCGCTGTAAACCGTTTGGCCGTCATGGTGTACTACTGATGTTTTGCCGTGCATCAGCGTTGGGGCATGCACCACCCGTGCTCCGTAGACCTGACCGATTGCCTGATGTCCCAGGCAAACCCCGAGTATCGGTATATCCGGTCCCAACTCACGAATTACCTCTTCGGTAATCCCTGCATTTTCAGGCCTGCCGGGACCGGGCGATATTAAAATCTTCTCCGGATTCAGGCTGCGGACCTCTTCAAGAGTCATCGTATCATTACGAATCACTTTGTAGTCATCCGTTACTCCGGCCACAATATGGACCAGGTTATATGTAAAAGAGTCGTAATTGTCGATTATCAGGATCATTTTATCTATCTAAACGCAAATATTGATCTAATGTCATTAGCCTCATAGTTGAATAGCAAAGTGGCCGCCATGGATTGCAGAATCCATATTCGTTACAAATCAAAATTCAAAGCTTCTGAAGAGTCCGGTCGCTTCGCGGATCGGCTGCATGACGGTTTCTGCACGATTACGGGCTTTTTTCCCGCCTTCTCTGAGAACATCCTTTACGTAGCTCAGGTCTTCCGCAAGCTCTTTTCGTCTCTCCCTGGCTTCTGCAAAGTAACCATCAATAAGCCCAAGTAATTCCTTTTTGGCATGACCATATCCGTAACCCCCCGCCCTGTATTTAGCGGCAATTTCCTCCCGGGTTTCCTCATCAGCAAACAGCTTTATAAGAGCAAATACATTGCAGGTTTCGGGATCTTTGGGTTCTTCAAGAGGGGTTGAATCTGTCTGGATGGACATCACCTTCTTTTTCAGCGCCTTGCCCTCATCAAAAATGTTGATCGTATTGTTGTACGATTTACTCATTTTCCTCCCGTCGATACCCGGTACGGTGGCAACACTTTTTACTATATACTCTTCAGGGATCACCAGCAGTTCCTTGTCATAGGTGTAATTAAGCTTTCCGGCCAAATCACGGGCGATCTCAATATTTTGTTTTTGGTCTTCTCCGACCGGTACCAGATCTGAATGGTAAATCAAAATGTCGGCCGCCTGAAGTATGGGATAGGTAAAAAGTCCGATATTCGGATTGAGCCCGTTGGCCACTTTATCTTTATAGGCAACTCCCTTCTCCATGAGTGAAACGGGCGTAAGACAGCCCAGAATCCAGGCAAGCTCCGTTGTTTGGGGAACATCCGATTGTGCAAAAAAAGTACATTTATCCGGATCCAGCCCCAGTGCGAGATAGTCGAGCACAACGTCGAGTGTATAATCCCGTAACTGTTCACCGTCATTAACGGATGTCAGGGAGTGATAGTTGGCCAGAAAATAAAAGGCATCTCCCTCTTCCTGCATTCGGATATGCTGACGCATAGCACCAAAGTAATTGCCGATATGAAGCTTTCCGGAAGG
>JAWVZW010000331.1:0-3199 GCA_033721975.1 Balneolaceae bacterium | reverse complement strand
TTGTATGGCTCAGATCCAGATTCTGTTTACTGAAACCGTCAATCTGATTTAAAATACTCTCTTCGGTTTCAATCAACTCTTCGATAACCGAATTTTTATTCATCTTTTCATCAGCCGGATAAAGCGGGCGAAGTGTTTTTAACTTTACTTTATAGGGCGGCTCCAGTGATGATGCGTAGAGACCATATAAAAATCCGGGACGAAAAGAAGGATCCTGTGAATTTGTGAAAGCCGGCTGACCATTCAGTGCGCGGTCAATGCTTTTCAGGTACAGCCGGTTAAATGTTGTGATATGGCTGCAAATTTCGGCTGCACTCCAGCTCTTGCTGTCGGGTTTCAGTGTAAAGAGATCTTCAGGAATGATATCGAATGCCCGAATCCTGCTGCCGGCAGACCGATAGATATCAATAAAATCAGAATACGTGTATGGCTTTGTCGCTTTCATATGCGTTCATGTAGTGTTGCCCCTGATTCAGAAAACAGATCCGGTGAAAATAAGAGGTTTTCATTCTGAAAACTGTAGTCAGAATAAAAAATCTCACTCCAGCAAACCAAGGCTTCTTTTTGTATTCATGATTCTGTGATAGGATTCCTCAATGCGGTTCTCACTCAAAGTTCCGTCCTCCACAAGCCCTATAATTATCTCTGTTACCTCAGGTACAATGTCCGGATTATAGACGGAATTATTTGCAAAAACGAGCACATCCACTCCGGCCTGGATAGCACGTGAAATGGATTCCCTGAGTCCATAGTAGGACCGGATGGCTTCCATCTGCATATCATCGGAAAAGAGAAGCCCGTCATAACCCAGATCATTTCGCAAAATTCCTGTCTGAATTTCTGTCGAAAGAGTAGCCGGCCAATCAGGATCGAGACGGCGGTTCAGTACATGTGCTGTCATCACGGCAAAGTCCAGATCTCTTTGGATCAGCTGCCGGTAGGGTTCCAGCTCTGATTGCACCCAGGTATCCGTAACATCTGCCATTCCTACGTGGGAATCATTCCATGCACTACCATGACCCGGGAAATGTTTCAGCACCCCCAATATTCCCGCAGACGTAAACTCTTCCAGAAATACAGATGCCTGATCCACTACCACTGCGGTGCTATCCGAGAAACTGCGGCCAAGCATACCGATCACGGGATTCTCCGGGTTCACATTGAGGTCCACAACGGGAGCAAAATTTACATTAAATCCTAGATCGGAAAGCGTTTGAGCCATGGTCTCTGCAAAAAACCGGGTTGAATCCTCGATTTGAATAGTGCCAAGGTATTCCGCGGACCTGTGCTCCGGAAATCCCCGAGCCGGTTTTAGCCGTGCCACCCGTCCACCCTCCTGATCCACTGCAATAAACAGCGGAATTGATGATCGCATTTGAAGATCCCGTATCAGTGATTCCACCTGTTGGGGATTTTCAATATTCCGGTTCGGTGAGGATTCCGGAACATGATAGTCAAACAGGATAACCCCGCCGGCATGATACTCTGTAATGTCGCGCACTATATGAGACGTATCCGATATTTGAAATCCGTTGAATCCGGCCATGACCATCTGCCCTGCCATGATCTCCAGATCCGGCTTTGGTTGCTGCTGGCTCTGACCCTGACTGCAACCGATACTGAATAGCAGGATTAGTATAACCGGTGTTATGCGTTTGAGAAATTTCAGGTTCATGGAATTTTTTCGTTTATTAAATCATCGACAATTGGAGAGAAAACATGATGATAGATTTAACCAGAGAGTTCAGAGCAGGAGAGAAACATTAGATTTTTTTAACCATTTAGTTTGTAACATCGGATGGTCCGGAAGGTCTTTTATATAACGAGAAAACAAAAGCCTTCTACAGATAAATTCATCATAAAATAAGAGTCTGAGACCTTCATATAAAACGGTTTCTGGCAGATAAAGAAGACGACATACGATTAAGCAATCAAAATAATATTAAGGGTCTGAACCATGATTGAGAGCATCACAAAAAAGGATCTGGAAAATAAAATTGACGAGTACCTGGAGGGAGCACTTACTCCGGAACAAGTTGATGAACTCTGGATTGAGCTCATCCAGGATGAGTATTATATGGAATATTTGAAGACAGCAGCCAGCCTCAAGGGTCTTGCTGAGAAGAAGAACAAACCGGCTGCTATCTTTACGCTTACCGGAATGAAACAGGTTTATATTACAGCTGCGGTTCTGATTATGTCGGCCGTACTTGTGCTGTATACTGTAAATGATCAGGGCACGCCTCCCGCGGTTGAACCCCTGACCACTCTTGAACTCGATTACTACCGTTCTGCAGATGGAACCGTTACCGAAACCAATCTTTCTGACATTTTAATGTCGGTTATATCCGCAGCCAATTCCGGAGACATTGATTCCGCCATCAATATTGTGAACAACGAACTGGGTGCTACCAGAGATCCGGCTGTTCAGCATGAACTGATGATCACTGCAGGATCCATCCTGTACAATGCAGGCCGTTACGATCAGGCTCTTGCGTGGTTTGAAAATGCAGCCGTTATTGACACTCCAAATATGCAGATGCTGGAGCGGAACTACTGGTATCTCGGCAACACCTATTTTCAGCTGAATATGATTACCGAGGCCAAAGTTGCGATGGAAAATGCATATGAGCTTAATGGCGCATACAGCAGAATTGCTGAAAGCTATTTGAAAGCCCTCTCTGACTAACTCAAGAAACTTCTGTCCCTATACACAGAGAGAACATCTGCAAAAAGTGTGAACCACTATCATCCCTGACTGATCCTTCAGCCGGGGATTTTTTTTATCCTGTTCATACCGGACCGATCGTTATCCTTTCCCGTCACTCTATCTTCTTTCTGCCTGCTTTTAATTACCCGGAATACTGCGTCAAATTCGAAATGCAGGAAGGTGTTCGTAGCTGTAATCGACTTCATCAATAAAGAAATCAATTCGAAGGCCTGGACCCCTACTTACTTACTTCCTGCTTGATCCAGGCTTACGGGACTCTTATTGGATGAACACAACATGGCGTTAAAGTAGAAACGGTATTCAATTTCACACTCACTCCTGCGGCAGGCGTTTGCGGCCCGCCACAACTGATATGGCAAGCAGGAAGGCGATTGCCAGTATGGTATTGGCTTCAATATCAGATTCACGTCGCAAAAGCGGCCGGTTATCTCCATTCAATACGTAAGGTCCCCAAAAATGCGGGTTGGC
>JAWVZW010000330.1:0-3204 GCA_033721975.1 Balneolaceae bacterium | reverse complement strand
TCCTTCAGAGCTTTGTAGAGCATTTCCCTTGCCCTGAAGATATGAGCTTTTACCGTCCCCAGCGGCAGGTCCAGTTGTTCAGCAATCTCATCATAGCTCAGTTCCTGCAAATGACGCAGTTCAATCACCGCGCGATATTTTTCCGGTAAGTTTTCGATGGCATCGTGGATGATATTCTGCCGCTGCTTGCGGATGATATTCCGGTCTGTCTCAGCCTGTTCATCTTTAACCTGGAAATGAACCTCGCCGTCCTTCGTCTTTACCGGTTCATTCATCGAAAAGGTTTGAAGCTTCTTTTTCCGAAGATAATCGATAGTGTGGTTTGTGGTAATTCGATATAGCCAGGTCGAAAAGGCATATTTGGTATTGTAGGAACCAAGATTGTCGAAAGCTTTCATAAATGATTCCTGCACCAGGTCTTCCACCTGCTCCCTGTCTTTCACCATTTTCAGAACGTGGAAGTAAAGAGGCTTCTGGTACTTGTTCATCAACTCGCGAAATGCGGCCTGATCACCTTTTACTGCACGGGCAACGAGCTTATCATCCTCAAGACTGCTCTCGGATGCATTTTCTCTTACCGTCTCGGTTCCATTTTGAGTTTGATCTTTTTCTTCAGATGACATCTGGTGGATCTTACAAACACAAGCTATTTTTCCAAAAGGTTCAGTTATTCAGAATGAAAGAGAAAGTGCCTGTTTATTAACGATTTATTTGCACAAGCGAACAAAGGAACCTCTCATAAACCACAAACATAACAATAGCACTTCGAAAATACTACCATTACAAAGAATGAATCGGCTCTGATCGCGCAAATCCAGTAACAATATTTCACCGCATCACTCCTTACAGCGACGACAGTATACAGGCTCGGCGGCATCCATGCCATATTGATACATTTTTTATCGATTATCTACTTTTTTTGACATATTCCATGGATTTAATACGCTTATTCAGGTACATAAATCACTATAAAGCGTCTCTCTATACTTAATAACTAACCTTATCAACTCAACTCAATAAAATCCTATCAACATGAAAAAAATAATTCTAGTTGCTATTACAACGGCTCTGGTTCTGATGTTTTCGGGCATGACGGATCAGGCATTTGCGCAAACGGAAAAAGGCGATATTAAACTGGGCGCCGGGCTGGTATTTGGCAGCGGTGTTGGATTTGGTGACCTTGATAACGATCTGGGTATCCGAGTGGACGGAAGCTACATGTTTACCGAAGATATCCGTGGTGCTGCCGACTTTACCTTCTTCTTCCCAAAAAGTGAAGGCGGCGGAAAGGTAACCGTATGGGAACTCAACTTTAACGGTCACTATCTTTTCGTGAACGACGAAGATGCAAACGTTTATGGTCTTGCGGGACTTAATGTAACAGGAATCAGTGTTGAAAGTGATTCAGAATTCGGATCGTTTTCGTCAAGTGATTCAGAGATAGGCCTTAATATCGGTGCCGGCGGTGAGTACGACCTGGACTTCGCCTGGCTTTTTGGTGAAGTGAAATTCGGCGGTATTGGTCACGATGCAGATCAGTTTTCTGTTGCTGCCGGACTCCGCATTCCTCTTGGGAACTAAAAATACTGAGCCAATAAAATAGCTCAAATCGTATCAAGACTGGGGCTCATCCGAAACATGTTCGGGTGGGCCTTTTTTTATTTGTTGGTGATCTTCTCCAGGATGGCGCCGTGCCTGATTCCACCGGTAGAAACCGTGATGGAGTCGAGTTCCATCCAATTCAAAAACTCTCTGAGTATGATGAGTCCTCCAAGAATCACATCTCCCCTCCCTTTCAAAAATATTGGGTAATCCTGTTCAATCTCTTCAGCCGTCATCGTTGAAAACCTCTGCACAAACCGGTTTACGGACTCAATACTCAGCCTGTAGCCGTTCAGCTTTTCCGGCAGATAGCTTTCGTGACCTGCTTCAATGGCTGCGACCGAAGTTACGGTGCCGGCCACACCTACCGCTTCCGGTTTTTCCAAGATTTCAGGTACCTCTACTTTCTTCAGCTCTTCCCGAACGGCATTTTCAGCGTGCCTGATCTCCTCCGGGCGAGGCGGGCTGGAAAGAAGGTACCGCTCTGTGAAACGAACGCTGCCGATATCAAGCGAAATATGAGATAGCAGAACGGAATCTTTCCCAAAAGCAATTTCGGTACTTCCACCTCCGATATCGAGAACACATCTCACCCTATCCGTTTTGCTTAAAACCGATGTGGCACCCTTGTAGGTATATTGTGCTTCTTCATTTCCGCTTAGCAGCGAGACTTTCCATCCGGTTTCTTTCTCAACCAGGCTCATAAACTCAGATCTGTTGGAAGCGTCCCTCACAGCACTTGTGGCGGTCACAACTACATGATCGGCGAGATCCGGATAATTGGATCTCAAAAAAACTTTATATGATTGAAGGACATCCAATACCCTCCGGATACTCTCATCATGAAGTGCCCTGTTCTTATCGACGCCACGCCCCAGCCTTGGGATTTCCTGTTTTTCAGTCTGCACGTCTATGATATTCCCGTCCGTTTCAGCGACCAGCAGAAGTACAGAATTGGTACCGATATCGATAGATGCAGCCGGTGTTCCGTTGTTCATTTTTACTTTTAAAGAAGTAGCTTTGCTAAAACCTTTTCAGGAGCCGGAAACAGATCCATTCATCTTCCCGGGTCAGCATTTCCACAGTTAGCGGCAGATTTTCCAAATGATCCCGCAACACCTGCTCATCGGTATGAAGCAATCCGGTGAGTAAGATGGAGGCTCCATCACGTGCATGTTCCGCGAATGAAGGCAGAAGTTCAAGAATTACATTTCGGTTGATGTTGGCCAGAATGAGATCGAATTTCTCGTGATCATCAACTACCTCCATGCCGCCAAAACGGAACTCTACGGTTCCCGCCACATCATTCAGATAGATATTTTCAACGGCATTATCACGGCTCCAGGGGTCGATGTCAAATCCCAGAACACGGGTTGCACCCAGCTTTGCAGCAGCAATCGCAAGAATACCCGATCCGGTTCCTGCGTCCAACACCTCTTTCCCTCTAACCGTATGATCTCCCAGCTGATTCAGCACAAGTCTTGTGGTTGCGTGATATCCCGTGCCAAAGGCCATTTTGGGGTCTATCTCCAAAAAGATCTGGTCACCGGAAGGAGCCGCATCTGCCCATGTCGGCTTCACAAAAAATTTGCCGATGGTTTG
>JAWVZW010000329.1:0-3233 GCA_033721975.1 Balneolaceae bacterium | reverse complement strand
TGCCTCTTAAAAACGGGCTTTCTTATGGTTTTGGAATCGGAAAATTGTTCAGGGATTCCGGCTGGACCGGAAATCTGTCTATAAGCGGATTTACGCAAGTGATAGAGGGTTATGATCCGTCTCTGACATTGATGGCGGGTGCAGGTTACAGAATAAACGAGGGATCAAGCCTGACGTTCAGTGCCGGAACCGGCCTGAGTGAAAGTTCCCCGGATCTGACCATAGGGTTTGGATGGTCTGTTGGTCTGGGTAAATAATCCGAAAACAGGATAGGGATAGGGAAAAATCGGAAGTCTGAGCAAGTAATGAACAGGAGCGATTACTGAAATCTGAACAAAAAAGACTGGAGATAAAAAAATGAATGTTCAAGCGAATGTAGAGAAATTTTGCAATGAAGCAGCTTCATGGATAAATGATATTGCCATCAATATGAGAACCCCTGAAAGACCTGACTGGGGTCTTAAAGCCCTGAGGGCTGTACTGCACACCCTTCGGGACAGAACGATGGTGCAGGAAGTTTTTCATCTGTCCTCCCAGCTTCCCGCGTTGGTCCGGGGTATCTATTTTGAAGGATACAAACCCCAGGATAAGCCTCTGAAAATGGATGCCGATGAGTTCTTGAGAACGGTAAAGGATCGATTGGGACCCGGAGTTGATGTTCCGGCAGGAGAAGCGATCCGGGCTGTTCTGGCAGTGCTTTATGAAAGAGTATCAGAGGGAGAACTGGAAGATCTGCGCGGTGTACTTCCAAAAGATCTTCAGAAATTATGGGATCAGCTTGCGCCCGAGAAGTCTGAAATGGATGGGTAGATAGATCATGATAAAAAAACGGCTAAGTCCGGAATTAGAGTTTCAAACAATCGGCATAAATCAAAACAAACATAAAACAGAGAGGTAGTTTCTATGTCACTAGCAAAAGTAATCGAAGTAATAGCGGAAGGAAAAACCATGGAAGAAGCGGTTGAAAATGCCGTAAAACAGGCATCAAAAACCGTCCACAATATTAAAAGCGTATATGTGGAAAATATTAACGCTGTTGTGGAAGGGGAAAAGATCACGACCTACCGTATTAATGCCAAGGTAACGTTCATTTTGGAACAGAACTGAAACAATGTTCTGAAAAAATGAACAGAATGATCGGGCAGTTAATCCATGTCTTTGTCATTCGGAGCCGGTTTCCGAAAGGGGATCGGCTTTTTTATGGATTTAAGAAATTCATCAAATCTGAGTTACTGGGCCCGTAGTATATGTGACTGCAATTGCAATGAATGCATTCAACATCACGGAAAAGTAAATTTTAAAGATGCAGAATGAGAGACAGATTCGCTGTACCATCCTGTTCATATCCGTTTGCCTGTAAGGATCTCGCCTACACCGGAAATGGTGAAATTGCTACGAAAACTTCAGGCCGGGAGATAGTCAGATTACGGTGAATGTTCGGGATATTTCCAATACGGCAACGGAAACTCTTAGGGAACAGAGGTACACCATTATGAAACAACAAACACTGGAATGGATGATCGGAGGAGCTGCCCTGGCAGCATTGTCGGGAGGACTGCTGGCTGCATACACCTATAAAAACCATCACCGACACTATGAAAGAGAATTTGATCCCGATAATATCGATCAAATCAGCGGCAAGGTTGAAGAAATTCTCTATTCGGGAACCGAAAACACACCCGAACAGGGACTGGAGCTTTTGGTACATACCGGTGATGAACTGACAACCGTACATGTAGGTCCTGTCTGGTATCTGGATGCACAGGGCCGTGGTTTTAAAACGGGTGACAGCGTGACCGTAAAAGGATCCAGAATCTTTGCGAATCATGAACCGGCTTTGGTTGCTCAGTCCATCGTCCGAAACGGACGTAAGCTGACTCTCAGGGATGAGATGGGGCACCCCGTCTGGAACGCCTGGACTAGAGTCAATTAGTTGCAATCCAGGTTAGGTTAAACCGGGATCTTTTTGAGAGCTGAAATATGCCTGGGAGATTCCGGTATGCAAGCTGCGTATTTGCCCGGTTAGGAATTCATGCCGGGGCGTGGCAGATATCTGTAAAGCGGTATTGAACAATCGCTAAACATGAATCTTTAAACACGACTCTTATGATCAAGCGAATATTGGTTGCTCTCGACCCGGATGAAGATACTCCTGTGGCCACACAGTTTGCGATGCGCTTGGCTAAGCGGTTTGACGCCAGCCTGACGGGACTGGCAGTGGTTGACTTTTCCAACATCCACAGCGCCATTGGTATCGGAGGATATGGAACCGAGATATACGGACGCCAGATATGGACAGAAATGGCGGATGAAACCAGGCATACGGCTGAGAGGCTTTTGGCGGCCTTCAGGCATAACGTTGAAAAGGAAGGTGTAAGGCACAGAGATGTGAAAGAGCAGGGTGCTTCCTATGATCTGATTATAGAGGAGATGAAGTACCATGATTTACTGGTTGTGGGAAGGGATTCGCGATTTTTCTACAATCAGCCTGATCGGGACACGGATACACTTGCCAAAGTCGTGAAAAACGGGGTATCACCCACTCTGGTCGTCACCGATCAATACCGGAATGTGGAAAATGTGCTGCTCGCTTTTGATGGCAGCGCTCCGTCAGCCAGATCCCTGAAGGCGTTTGTCCATCTGCTCCCTTATGGCAAGGATCTGGAAATCAACCTGGTATATGTGGCTGACGGTGAATCCAGTGAAGACATGGATAAGGCACTAACTATACTGAAACAGGCTGAGAATTATCTGAAGGAGCACAATTTCAGATATATTTCAAAAGAGGTTCTTGAGAAAGGTGAACCGGGAGAACGATTGATTCAGCTGCAGACACAAAAGAACCCGGATTTGACGATTCTCGGAGCACATTCTGTATCTGCGGTGAGAAGGGCTGCTTTTGGATCCACCACTCATCATCTTATCACAAAGAGTGAGGTGCCGCTATTTCTGAGTCCGTAAACAGGATTTTAAGATCCTGTTCTGTAGTTAATGTTGCCTCTCCGGGGAACCGGAGGGGCTTTTATTATGATATGTTATAATGATCTGAGTTCAGTACTTTACACCTGTTATAACCACGGCAGAACCTTTTGGGCTGCTGACCAACAAGATCGATATTCCTTTTACCATGCTTCAAAAGACCCCGGTGCGACTTTTCTTACTCATCCTGACAGCCACGGTTTTATTGACTTCCTGTGATACAGGCAGCAGTACAGACGATTTGCCGGAGAACG
>JAWVZW010000328.1:0-3237 GCA_033721975.1 Balneolaceae bacterium | reverse complement strand
GAATCGATAAGTACTCATCCATGGGTGTTTGGGAAACCGCAGACGGAAAATCCTGAATCGAACCGGATGAATACAGAGCTGTAAAAGAAATTTTTACAGCAAAGCCTGCATAAATGACTGAATAGCAGCTGATGAGCAATAAAGGTCTCTATTTCGGAGTACTGATTTCGCTGATTGCATTGGTGTTATTCTCAATGGGAAAAGCCTTGTGGGGAGGCCGGCCGACGGATTTTCACTGGACTGAACGGCTTTTTTTCGGAATCTGTCATCAGATACCGGAGCGTACTTTTTTTGTGAATGAATTACCCATGGCTGTAAATTCAAGATGTTTCGGGCTCTTTGGGGGACTTTTAGCCGGCTGGGCCATGATACCCGTGCTGGGCTCCGGATTTCGAAACGGGAAATGGCCGGTCAGAATACTGGTTATCGCCATAACGCTGCAGCTGATAGATTTTACGGGAAATTTGTTTGGCTGGTGGGTTAATACCAATGAATCAAGATTTATATTGGGGACGATTCTGGGTATTTCGGGTCCGCTATCCGTCGCAAGCATGTTTTACAATCAACCATCAAATTAATTCAATCATCCATGGAAAATACAAACACGGAAATTGAACAGAATTCAGGGAACGGTTTTTCAAATTACTGGCAATCTGTATTCCTGGTAGGGGCCATTTTTAGTATCGTGAGTTTTGCACTCTCGCTCTTTTTTGGATACCGGCAAATAGGTTCTGAACCTTCGGGTACCATATTCTCACCGATGATGTTCAGCGGGGTTCTTGTCTGCCTGATCACCTGTGTGGCCGGAGCGGTTGCCGTCTGGCACTATACCCGCGAAGTTTCGCCCTTTATCAAACTGGGTCAGGGTGCACTCATCGGTTTTCTGACCGGAGCGGCAATTGTGGTTGTTTCCGTTGTATTGAGCCAGATATGGAATTTTGTTGATCCCGCGTATACAGATAAAATGGTGGAGGCTGCTATTGCCAATGTTGAGGCTATGGATTTGCCGGCGCAACAGCAGAATGATATGATAGATACCATGGCAGAAAGCGTTCGCTCTTCACAATCCATCACCCAGCAACTTTTTTGGGGTATACCTATCACGGGACTGCTAAACCTGGTTACCGGCATGATCGGTGCCAAACTGTTTGGCAAGAATGAAGAAGAGTCGTTTTAAAGGTTAGAATATTTGCTGAATGAATACATTTGAAGAATCTTCATCAATGGAGGCTGTGCGCTCCTGGGCGGAAAAGAATGGCTTTGCAGATTGGGCTGTAGCCGGGGTTTGGCTGGTTGTGGCCTGGATACTGTTTCAGGTAATTGCCGGGATTGTACTGGTCGGGCTTATGCTTGCATCCGGGGATCTGCAGTCGGTGGATACCTCCAACGTAGAGTCTCTGCTAATGTCCAGGCTGGATCTTCTCTTTATTGGAAACTCAACCGGACAAATACTGATCATCGGTCTGGCCACATTTCTGATTGTTCGGCTTCACCTGGGGTCGGAAAATCCCAATCACTTTCTGAGGCTTTCATGGACCGGTAAAACACCGTTGTATCTTGGATTGGGATCTCTTCTGATTGTCGCCATTCAGCCTGCCATCATCTATCTGGGGTACCTGAATTCACTCATTCCCATGCCGGAAAGCCTGCTGGACATGCAGATATCACAGTATGAGGTGATTGAACAGTTTTTAACGCAGGATGGCATTCTTCTTTTTGGCCTGTTCAATGTGGCGGTGGTGCCGGCATTCTGTGAGGAAATCATGTTTCGCGGTTACCTGATGAGAGCATTGGAAAGAAGCTGGGGAATCGTACTTGCCATAGTGGTCTCCGGCTTTCTGTTTGGCATGTTTCACCTACAGTTACCCAACCTTTTCCCTTTGGCAACCATAGGAATTGCGCTGGCCTTTATGACCTGGCTTAGCGGTTCAATCTGGCCCGCTGTACTGGCTCACTTTATCAATAATGGAGCCGCAGTACTCCTGGGATCAACCTATCCCGAACTCGCTTTTGCCGAGATGAGTGCGGAATCACTGCCGCCTGTCTGGAGCCTGATTGTCAGTATCATACTTTCAGCAGTTTTGGTCTATTATATGATTCGTGTATCCTCGGAGACAGCAACTGAATCAGATAAAGAAATAGAATAATGCCGTTCTTCAGAGATCCGAAACCTGATAAGATTGACAACTGGGTCTGTGTGCTCGAAAGGGGTACGGAATATGAAGTAGAGCTGGCCAGGAGTTATTTGGCAAGCCTCAAAATTCCTTCCAATATCTTGTCAAAAAGAGATCGTTCCTACAGTCTCAATTTTGGTGAGATGTCGATGGTATATCTCTATGTACCCAAAGAGTTTGAGAAGCAGGCCCGCAAGGCGCTTCAATCGCTGGACGAAGCCGGGGATGATTTTTCGGATGAGGAACAAGATTATGGAGAAGCGGATCCGGAGGCTAAAGACCGGAGTGACGAGTGAGTGAACTAACCAAACGTGTACTTTTTGCCGTACCTGCCGCAGCCTTGTTCCTGTGGATTACATGGCTGGGGGGTAATGCTTTTCAGACGCTAATCTTTGCCATCACACTGCTGACAGTCTGGGAAATCCACAGGCTTACGCAAAAGACATCATTTCCGGATCTTTTCCCGGTTTCCCTGGTCATAACCCTGCTGGTCTGGAGGGGAGAGATGCTTCCTGAATGGATCCTCTATTCTGCAGGTGCCATACTCCTGGCAGTAACGGGATGGGCATTAATCAGCAGGAGAGAAACCGAACCAAAACGATGGTTTTCAACACTTTTTGCAGGCTCATACGCACCGCTTGGATTCTACATGTTGACGGAAATACGTCAGCTTGGAACCAGCACAGAAGGTTTTTGGCTGACTCTTTCACTTCTGCTGATGATCTGGGGAAATGACATGTTAGCATATTTCGGGGGTAAACGGTTTGGTAAACACAAACTGGCCCCCGTTAGCAGCCCGAATAAAACATGGGAGGGTTTTGCATTCGGTTTTTTTGGTGCAGGACTGGGTTTCAGTATTGCATGGTTTGCTTCAGGTTCATTCCCCATGTCTATTCTTGCCGGAATCCCGGCAGTTATCATCGTCAGTACAATGGGTCCTATAGGAGATATTACGGAAAGCCGGCTGAAGCGTATTGCCGGCGTGAAGGATTCTTCATCACTGCTGCCGGGCCATGGCGGACTCTTCGATCGCTTTGATTCACTGATTTTGAGTGCCCCTTTT
>JAWVZW010000327.1:0-3240 GCA_033721975.1 Balneolaceae bacterium | reverse complement strand
TGGCGGGACCAGCATGGCAGATTTAAAAGCCATGAAACGGTGTGCCGACATCGTTTGCTCAGATCCCGATAAGAAAGTAATCGTTGTGAGTGCCACGTCTGGCACTACCAATCAATTGGTGTCTCTTTTTGAACCTATTCCGGAAGGAAAGAAAGTCGAAATTCTGGACCAGATCCGAGAGAAGCATTTTACAATTTGCAGCGGGCTTGAAAGACAGGCAGAACCCCAAAAGAAGATTGAAGAGATTCTGGAGTCGCTGGAACGGCTCGTTCTTGATCAGCCCGTAATGAATCTCCAGTTAAAGGATGAGATTCTGTCAAAAGGCGAGCTATTATCATCAGTCATTTTTAACTCTCTTCTGAATGAATGTAATTGCGGGGAGTTTCAATGGCTCGATGCCAGGGAGATCATCAAAACCGATCAGGCTTTTTCCAGAGCAGAGCCGGATGTTGAGGCTATCGGAATCAAGGCCCGGGAAAAGATGATTCCTAAACTCAGCAACATCAGATTTGTTACCCAGGGGTTCATCGGAAGTACGCCGGATGGAATTACGACCACACTGGGACGGGGAGGCAGCGACTATTCGGCAGCTTTGTTCGCGGAATCCATTCACGCAGATGTTCTGGAAATATGGACGGATGTAACTGCAGTATACACAACGGATCCCCGCGTTGTGGCTGAAGCCAAACCAATTACGGAAATCAGCTTTGATGAGGCTGCGGAACTGTCGGTTTTTGGGGCGAAGGTATTGCATCCCGCCACAATTGTTCCTGCAGTCCGGAAAAATATCAGGGTCTATGTTGGTTCAAGTATTGAACCCCATAAACCGGGTACCTGGATTATGAGAGAAACCCGAAGCAAACCGGTTATCCGGGCCATCAGCTTAAGAAGAAATCAGACGCTGGTTACAGTTCATAGTCCTGATATGCTTCACCGGCACGGTTTTCTGGCAAGGCTGTTTACGGTACTCTCCAGTCATCAGATCAGTGTGGATCTGGTTACTACGAGTGAGGTAAGCGTGTCAATGACGGTAGATACGGATGTTCAATCATCGGAGCGAGATGCGCTGAACGATGATGTTCTGGAGGAACTTCGATCCTTCAGTCAGGTAGAGGTAGAAAAAGATCTTTCACTGATTGCCCTGATAGGCAATAATTTACATGCCACATCAGGACTCAGCGGTCCGGTTTTCAGCCTGCTTGAAGATGTCAACATCCGGCTCATTTGTCACGGAGCAAGTTCTCATAATCTCTGCTTCCTTGTGGGCCAGGAAAATGCAGAAAAAGTAGTTCAGCTGCTTCACAATCGTTTTATCAAATAAGGTTTAAAAAACATGAAAATATCTGTTATCGGTACTGGAAAGACCGGAAGTTCAGTAGTTGAGCTTCTGGGATCAGAGGCAGTGCCTTTTGATACTTCAAAGCCCCCCACAGTAGACAAGCTTTCGGAGACTGATGCAGCCATTGTTTTTGTACCTGCTGATGCTGCAGAAGAGATATCGGAACTATTATTAGAAACGTCCATTCCGGCTGTGTGGGGTACAACCGGTTATGCGTGGCCACAGTCACTGCCTGAAAATGTGAAAAAAGCTGGTTCCAGGTGGGTAATAGGTTCCAATTTCAGTATGGGAATGAACCTCATCCGCAAAACGCTTCGGATCCTGGGCAGCGGAAGCAGCCTGCTAGAGGATGCTGAATTTCACATTCACGAAGTACACCATACCGGAAAAAAGGACGCTCCAAGCGGCACCGCACTCTCATGGCAGGAGTGGCTTGGACAGGATGCTCATATTTCATCCGACCGCCAGGGGGATGTAAAGGGGATACATTCTCTGCATATTAAAACCAAGTATGAATCGATTACCTTAAAGCATGAAGCTCATTCGCGACTGCTTTTTGCAGAGGGAGCTGTCTGGACCGCAAAATATTTACTGGATCATCCACACATAGATCCGGGAGTATATACATTTGCCTCAATCTTTGACAAAGCATACAGAGGACTAATCAAATGACAAATTTACCAGCACTTTGGACCGCACTCATAACCCCTTTTCATGAAGACGGATCTGTTGATTTTGAATCCTTGGAGAAATTGGTAAAAAGCCAGGAAAAAGCAGGCAATGGGATTCTTCTTGCGGGAAGCACGGGAGAAGGACTGGCTTTAACTCATGAAGAGAAGCAAAAGATTGTCAGAAAAGTATGCGATATGAAACTCAAGGTTCCGGTTATGGCCGGAGTGGGTGGTTATAACCTGAACGAGCAGGTCGAATGGATTGAGGAGTGCAATCAATTTGGCGCAGACGCTTTCTTATTGGTCACCCCTCTTTATGCACGGCCGGGAATCGAAGGGCAGACGGATTGGTTTTTGAGCCTGATGGATGCTGCAAAGAAACCTTGCATGATATACAATATTCCATCCCGAACAGGTGTAAAAATGCCTGTTCAGGTATTGAAAAATATTGAGCACCACGAGCGTTTCTGGTCAGTGAAAGAAGCAAGTGGAAGTATTCATGACTATATGGATTTTAAATTTGCCTGCCCGGATGTTCCGTTGTTCAGTGGAGATGACGGTCTGCTTCCCTTTTTCTCAGCAGTGGGATGCAGTGGACTGGTTTCTGTTGCTTCCAATGCCTGGCCTGAGGAGACGCGTCTGTATGTTCAAAAATGCCTTCAAAGAGATACGGGAGAACTTGTTGAAGTCTGGAAGAACGGATCTGCATCACTCTTTTCAGCCCCAAACCCGGTTCCGATAAAAATATTGATGAAAGAGAAGGGATTGATTCCCCAATCCGTGGTTCGGCCTCCGCTTTCTGAGAAAGATCTCCCGGGTATTTCAGGACTAATGGATGCGGATAATAAAATCAAAGAATGGTATCAAAGCAGTACGGGTTCTGAATAGTCGTTTAGAAAATTAATTGAAACAGATTAAAAAAATTAGAGACATGAGCTGGAAAGATATTCTTGACAAACTTGAAAGCGGTGAAATTCGGGCGGCAGAACCTGATGGTGATGGATGGAAAGCCAATGTAGAGGTGAAACAGGGAATACTGGATGCATTCAGGGAAGGCAAAAATGTCAATTACGGCGGCATTTATGAAGGATTTGTAGACAAGCATAATATCCCGCCGCGAATGTTTGATGCCGAAGATGGCGTTCGCCTGGTTCCCGGAGGTTCTTCGGTTCGCCGCGGATCCTTCATTGCCAAAAGTGTTATTATCATGCCGCCTGCCTATATTAATAT
>JAWVZW010000326.1:0-3246 GCA_033721975.1 Balneolaceae bacterium | reverse complement strand
GAAAGCGTTGTTAGAATTTTTTCGACGTACAGAGTTGGGCGATGTCTCCGCGCTCTCGCTCTGCTCGCTTGGTAGACATGACAATCATAGGTTACGGACAAGGCTTCACAGTGCCCATCTCCCGTCTGACGTCTCCCTTTTCCCTTTTGCCTTCTGCCTTCTCACTACTCACTACTCACTACTCACTACTCAAAAATTCACCTGAATCGTCAAACTAACCACCGTAATTACCAGCAGGATCCCAATCATGACCAATGCAATTTCACCTATTGCCTAGAACAGGTATTAAGAGGAGGCTGTCCTGTTCAATCAATTTCTGCCGGATTGTTCTGAAGAGGCGGAACATATCAAATGATATTTTCAATCATTGAAATAGTTTCTTCCATGGTATCTATCAAAATCTGAGCCTGTTCAGTGTATGTCCTGTTGAACAAATCACTCATGGCAACCAGGTTTTTGTATTCTTCATCATCGTAAATCTCTTCAATACGCTCCAAAGGCAATTCTTCAGGCCGGTTTCTTACATTCTGGTGTAACTGTACGAGCACCCTTTTCCTGATTAAATAAGGGGCAACCTGTGTATTCCAAAATTCATCAAAATAAAACAGAGCATTTTCGATACTATTCAGCTGTGATTTGATATCCCTTAACCTGGTATACAATTCATCCTGTCCTGTAATGAGCCGGTCTGAAGAAATTTCCCTTTCCAGTATGGGTAAATCTACCTGGATAGGTGCATAATTTGTAAATGTAAACACCACTCCTGGATCATTTTCCAGCGAATCCCGACTGAACTCATCGTATATATATAATTCGGATTTCACCAGTACTTGATTATTAAAACGCACCATGTTTTCAAGATACGTTTTGGCTTCCTGTAACTCCGTCTCCAAACTCATCAGGGTTTTATCGGAGATTTGATGTGCTTTCCTTTCTTCATTCCAGTTATTAACCTGCAGGGCAATCAGGATTCCGATCACAACCAGAAGAATCTCTCCAATGGCGTATAGAGTATATTTTCGAATTTTGTTCTCTTCCATGAAGGCTTTTCTCAGGTGTCTGAAGAATTTCATGACTGCTATCTGTCTCTGTTTTGCAATTCGGCGGTTACTGCCAGGAGAACCTGCTCTGATTTTGTTTTAAATGAATCAAGATTATCACGATAGGCTCCTATGATCAAATCAAAATGATAGAAAGGCCCAAAAATCCTTGGATTCTCCAGGAGTTCTCCATAATCAAATGGTTGAATATAGCCGCCACCATCACCAACGCCATAGACTTTGAAATTATCAAAAATATTCTCTGCGCGTAGCAGGTTCAGGTTTTCCAGCCTGCTTAAAATGCTATTGATGTCCGCAAGATCGGTTGTATAATGGTTCGTAATTGTGTTTCTAAGCTCAGAATTTTGCAAGATACTAAAGCCGCGCTCTTTCAGAAGTTCGAAAGCAGCAGTATTGAACGTTTTGTATCCCCTGTGGTAATAGACCTCCATCATCAAACTGTCCAGCCTGTCGGAATAAGGCCGTTTTTGTTCGATATGATCAATAAGGTCTCTGGCTCTCTCTTTTTTTATTTCAAGACGTGAGATATTTTCATTGAGAACGGTAATATCCTGAATTAACGCTTGCTCAATTTCAGAAAGTGTTTCCAGCTCAAGAGCCCGAAGCTTACGATTTTCCTGCCATGTGTTGATTTGAAGTGCAATCAGAATGCCGATTACTACCAGTAAAATCTCCCCTGATGCATAGAGCAGATATTTCCGCACATTTCCCTCACCTAAAAGTTTTTCCCGTACCCGCCGAAAGAGTGTTATCATCTTAGTTTTGAGTGTTGAGTTTTGAGTATTGAGTTTTCGCCGAAGGCATGCCTATGGCAGAGTTATAGGCGATAGCAGGTTTTTGAAAATTCTTGATGTCAGCTTAATTAGTCATTTGACCCAGATCCTCTATCGACCATTGACTATAGACTATCATCCCAAAAATTTTTTACGAACTCAATTACTCATTTCCTATGCCAATGTCTGAATAAACCTGCTTTTCATACAGCCTGTAGAAATTATAACTCTCCTTGTCATTGAATGGCAGGAACTGCGTAAAGTAGACAACTGCAACTCCGTTGGCCTTATCGATCGTGTAGTATGAATTGGCAATACCCGCCCAATAGCCTGCACCCTGAGGCCTTACATCCTCATCCTCGTTGAATTCGATCGCCCAGGCCAGGCTAAACACATCCGTTTCATCTTGAAAGGCACCTGTTGTGGAAGTTAAGGCACCATCCGGAGTATCAAATTGAAGCGTTATACCGGACGGCAGCTGGTTTTCGAAGAGCATCGACACCGTTTCAGGCTTTAATATTTGTCCGTTTTCGTACTCTCCGTCATTCAATATGGCTGTCAAAAAAGTCAGATAATCGGACGGTGAAGAATACAAACCGCCTCCGCCGCTGTACTCAGTGACAAGCTCCTGAGGAATACGTTCATTTTCCTGGAATCCGGTGGAATCACGCATACCAATGGAAACAATATTCTCTTTCAGACTGTCCGGAACGTTAAACCAGGTACGACCCATGCCGAGCGGACCGGTAATGTTCTCCCTGAAATAGGTCTCCAGATCCTGGCCGCTTACTTTTTCAACAACTTTCCCGGCCCAGTCTGTATTGGTGCCATAGAGAAAACGAGCTCCGGGTTCGAACAGCCTGGGATTATCGGGATAATTCCACTCTTCGGGATCAAATCCGGCCAGCCTGGGCGATGTAAAATCATATCCGAAACCGGCTGTGTGCGTAAGCAGGTGACGAAGGGTGATCGAGGTCTCACTTTGGCTCAATTCACCCTCCCCGGTTAGTATCGGGATGGCTGCCATCTCCGGCATCAGATCATCCAGCGGCTCATCCAGCCCAACCAGCCCCTGTTCCACAAGCTGTAGGGCGGCTACTGAGGTAATCGCTTTGGTCATAGAAGCGATTCTGAAGATATGATCTTCGGTGACCGCTTCATCTTCACTCCAAACCGCAGGACCAAATGTATGCCACTCCACCGGTCCATCTGTCGTAGTACTACCCATGACAGCAGCAGGCAGAGAACTATCCTGGAAATATTCAGCGAGTTCAGGTGAATCATCACTGTAGGTACATCCCATACAGAGGATAAGGGCAATAAATGAAGGGAACACCTTGATCAATCTCATCATAAGAAGGAGGTTTTGATTATGATTCGGTAAGGCTGAGAAAAGAAATTTAGAAGCCAAT
>JAWVZW010000325.1:0-3246 GCA_033721975.1 Balneolaceae bacterium | reverse complement strand
CTATCGAGTTAAAAGATGAAAACGGACTGCCTATTGAACTGGATGACGCAATTATCTACAGAGACGGATCACAACTCAAAGTATGGCAGGCGGTTTTGGAGTATACACAAAGCTTTGAGGCCGGCGAGAGCGGGCTGCCCGTGATTCCCGATCGCTACAGCGAGCCGGAAGGCCGGCAGGTGGTTGCCTATACACTTCCACTTTGGATCTGGCCACTGGTTGCGGTTTTTATCATCGTTTCAGTTATTGTCTTCATCATTAAAAGGAGATAAAGTGAATGAATTGTGAGAAAATTGCAGTTCTTAAGGAATGATTGACAATGAACATGCACGATTCATTTTACTTGAGGTAAATCAATAGTTTGTAAATGGAGTCATTGATTGAATTTTTTGAGGATATCCCGACTGCCTGGCGGGCCACTATCCTGATCGGCGGGATTTTCATATTCTGGGTGGCGGAAGGTGTGATTCCTCTTTTTCAGTTCACCTACAACAAGGTTCGGCACGCTGGTATTAATCTCACATTTACACTTTTTACGGCCATAATCGGCTTTGGATTGGCAGGCGTTCTCTACTTTACATCCACCTGGGTTACGCAAAATGAATTCGGGCTGCTGTGGCTGGTTGACCTTCCGCTATGGGCGAAAATTATTCTGGGTGTGATGCTGCTTGATTTTATCGGTGCCTATTTTGTCCATTGGGTGGAGCACAAAGTAAAATGGATGTGGAAATTTCATCTGGTTCACCATTCGGATACTACGGTTGATGTGACGACCGGTCTGCGGCATCACCCCGGCGAAACGGTTTTCCGGATCTTTTTTACCATACTGGGTGTGTTTTTGATTGGTGTGCCGATCGGTATTGTCATGCTATATCAAAGCATTTCCGTACTGTTTGCCCATATCACGCATGCCAACATTAATATGCCGCGTCAGGTAGACCGGGCCCTATCGTGGGTATTTGTTACGCCGCATATGCATAAGGTGCACCATCACTATACACAGCCGCTGACTGATACAAATTACGGCAACATATTTGCCATCTGGGACCGGATTTTCGGCACTTTTGCAGAGGTGGAGGATACAAAGGATTTAACTTATGGTATCGATACCCATATGGATCCCGAGGAGAATGATCGATTGAGTAATCTGCTGAAGATTCCTTTCCAGGCATATCGTCCGCCTGTAGGTTCCAAATTCGGGGATGAGACTGAAATAAGTAAACCCCCTGAAGATTCGAATAAATAAGTACAGATGAATTATAAAATGAACGCTCCATTTTGAACTTTGGTGGAGAAAATCCTCAGAACAAGAAAACTCTATGAAAGAAGATAACGGGGTAAAGGACGTCAAGGATAAAAAACGCTTTGAGCTTGAACGTGAAGGAAAGACATCGTTTGTTGATTACATACTTAACAGTAAAGGAGTTATCTTTCTCACACACACAGAAGTTCCTAAAGAGTTGGAGGGTAAGGGTATTGCATCAGAACTGCTTTCTGGAGTTTTCAGGATACTGGAAGAGAGAAAGTTAAAACTGGTCCCTATTTGCCCTTTCGTAAAAACCTATCTTGCCCGTAATCCGGAATGGAAAAAGCTGCTGGATGAAAATCATAAATTCTGATTTTTGACCATGCATTAATTCTAATCGAAGGGCGTCCTGTTTGTTACTTCCTAGTCAGGTTCATTTTTTACTTCAGCTGTAAATCATCAAAATCAATCTTATGAAACGATCCACACTCCCAATATTCATTCTATCGTTACTGTTCGCTGCCATATCCTGTAAATCTGCAGAAACCGTGAGTGAACGGCCGAATTCGCAGCGATCGGGGCAATCTTCTTCCAACGGATACAGCAGCGTGATAACCAATGAGGCGATCAGTTCTGATGGCGTTGTTGATATTCATTATGTAGGTGACAAAATCTTCTACGAAATTCCGGATTCCCTGTTTGGGCGCGACTTTCTGATGGTGAGCCGGGTTGCGTCCGTACCATCCAACTTTTTCGGATTCACGAGCAGCGGTTCGAAGACAGCTGAACAGGTTGTTATATTTGAAAAGGTGCGGGATAAAGTGACGCTTCGTCAGCGCTCCTATAATGCTGTTGCAGCTGATTCACTTCCAATATCACGATCGGTAAAAGCGAATAACTTTGAACCGGTTATTGCAACGTTCGATATAGAGGCAACCAATCCGGAAACCGGCGCGTCGGTGATCGAAATCAATCCGCTGTTTGAGACGGATGTGGCCGCCATCTCCGGTATGCCGGGCTGGCTTCGTTCCCGATACCAGGTACGCCGACTCGATTCCGGCCGAAGCTATATCGATACAGTGCGGACATTTCCATTAAATGTTGAGGCCCGTCACGTAATGACCTACGAAGCAATGGATCCGCCATCGGCCAGCGGCACGAACACTATTTCCCTGCTCATGAACCAATCGATGGTTCTTCTTCCCAAAGAACCTATGAGACCCCGTCATTATGATTACCGGGTCGGATGGTTTACGGTGAATCAGCTCGATTTTAACTCAGACGCCCAGAAAGCGGATACCCGCTCACTGATCCGGCGATGGAGACTGGAGCCCTCAGACCCCGAAGCTTACTTCCGGGGTGAGCTGGTAGAGCCGGTCAAGCCGATCGTATACTACGTGGATCCTGGAACCCCTGAAAAGTATCGCCAAGCGGTCATTCAGGGTGTGGAGGACTGGAATGTGGCTTTTGAGGAGGCCGGTTTTAAAAACGCGATTCAGGCCAAGCTCCCGCCTACAGAAGAGGAAGACCCGAATTTTGAGCCGGAAGATATCCGGTATAATATGGTACGGTGGATTGCCAATACCACAAGAAATGCGACAGGTCCGAGCACAACAGATCCCCGAACGGGAGAAATCATTGCCAGCGACATCATCTGGTATCACAATCATATTCGCTCTTACAGGAATCGACTGATGCTTGAAACCGGGGCAGCCAATCCTGCCGCACGAAGCCTTCCCATCGATGAAGATTACCTGATGGAGGCTATTCGCCAGGTGATCGCACATGAAATTGGTCACGCCATTGGACTTCCGCACAACATGAAGGCGAACTCCAGCTACCCGGTCGACTCCCTTCGGTCCCCGACGTTTACAGCTGAATATGGAGTATCAGCTTCCGTCATGGATTATGCTCGTCAGAACTATATCGCCCAGCCTGGTGACGGCGTGGAGCGGTTTATTCGTAAGATTGGACCCTACGATAAATACGCAGTGAATTGG
>JAWVZW010000324.1:0-3249 GCA_033721975.1 Balneolaceae bacterium | reverse complement strand
CAAAAGCATATAAAGAATATGTACCTGAGGGTGTATCAGGGGACCGGGAAAATAGTAGTGACGGCTCCCGCAGGCATGAAGATCGACAGGGTTGAAGCATTTGTCCGGTCAAAGGAGGACTGGATTGGACAGCGTCTGTCGCAAACCAAGACCTCTCTGATTACGCTCGACACTCTTGGTGTTGCCGAGGGTGATTTGGTTCCCGTTTGGGGGGTACAGAAAAAGATACTGTACAGAAGAAATAATCATAACAGAACGATTTCTGATGATGAGAGCCTGCAACTGAATTTAAAGAGTCAGGACGGCATTGGGGAAGCGCGCTCCTTGCTGCTCAAGTATTATCGGAGCGAAATGAGAAAGAAGATCCCCGACTTAATCTCTACTCATGAAAACCGAATGGATGTAGAGGTAGCCGAATACGGGATCAGAAAGATGAAGACAAGATGGGGCAGCTGCAATATCAGGGCCCGAAGAATCTGGCTGAATCTTGAACTGGCGCTATATCCACCGGAAATATTGGAATATGTACTGATTCACGAAATGGTACATCTTCATGAGCGGCTTCACAATAAGCGATTCTACCGGCTCATGGACCGGTTCCTGCCTGACTGGAAAAACCGTGAAAAACAGCTCAAAAGAGGATTAAGCAGCTGTTGATTAAGAGGTCTCTGTAACATTCGGTGAAGCAATAAGTTACGGAATTTCATGCATTTCTTTGGCTGAAAAGTGAACTTTACACCCCCCGCCTCTGTTTCTACGGCAGTGAAACTGAAAAAGCGGTTTCACAAACCAAAACAAACCTAACAACACTATGGATCTAATAAGTCTTTTGGGCAATTCTACCTTTGAAAATTATGTAGGTGCTGGATCCGGCTTCACTGAGATGGCGTATCAAATGTCATCCCACGTGCTGACTCTTGGTTATGCTGTGATGCTGGCTGCTCTGCTCTACTTTGTACTCACAATTAAAACCGTAGCTCCGAAATACAGAATTTCTTCTGTACTGTCGGTAGTCGTTATGGTTTCAGCATTTTTGCTGCTTCTGGTTCAACAACAGAACTGGACCGGAGCCATGATATATGATGCGGAATCTGCGCGATATGTACTGGGTAACGGTAATGACCTGTTCAATAACGGGTACCGATATCTGAACTGGCTGATTGATGTACCGATGCTGCTATTTCAAATTCTCTTTGTAGTAACACTGACAAAGAGCAGCTTCAGCTCAATCCGTAACGGATTCTGGTTCTCAGGTACGGGTATGATTCTTACCGGATATGTGGGCCAGTACTATGAGGTATCCAGTCCGGGAACATTCTTCCTGTGGGGCTTTATTTCAACGCTGTTCTTCTTCCACATTCTTTGGCTGATGAAGAAGGTAATTGAAGAAGGTAAAGAAGGAGCTCCGGCCGGTGCACAAAAATATCTCGGCACCATCTGGAAACTTTTCCTCTTCTCATGGATGCTTTATCCGGGTGCTTATCTGATGCCGTATCTTTTCAGCATGAGCCTGGAACCGGCTTTGACTGAGACGGCAGTCGTTGCACGTCATATTACATATACCATCGCTGACATCAGTTCCAAAGTAATCTATGGTATCCTTCTCACGCTGACAGCTCAGGAAATGAGCAAAGCTGAGGGGTATGATTATGAAAAAATGGAAAATGCACTGTAATGTGACCTGATCATTTTTGGTTAATGAGCAAAAGGCCCTGTTCGTAAAGAGCAGGGCCTTTTTTTATGTCAATGAATGCCTTTTTGAATAGAGGAACATCTGTTATGTTACAGTCTTATATTCAATGACATGCATAAGATGTCTTATTTAAAGTATTTCGCAGTTTCCATTGCTCTGGTATCAATCCTGCTGCTGGACAGATCCGTTTCGGCGCAATCCATTCTTACAAACATGGACCGGGAGCAAGATTCACCCGTTCAGTATTCACTCTTGCCGCTTGCAGGCTACACTTCCGACATCGGTTTATTCGGAGGCGGGCTTTTTCAGAAAATTAATTATGGACAACCTCCCCAGAGTCCGTTCAGGAGCCGATTACAAGTGGATTTTATCGGATCGTTTAAAGGCGAACTGCAGGCTCAGGCGGTCCATGAACACACAAGAGCTTTTAATGGAAGGATACGAAGCAGAGTCAGTCTTTTTCTGTTCAGTTCACAGATCAGTCATTTTTTTGGAATTGGTAACCAGGCAGCCTACTCAGAAGAACTGTACAGTGAGGATTATTTTTTTTACAGGCACAGAAATGTATCCTTTCGATGGAGACTGAGGAAAAAGGTTGCGGAATACGGTTTCAACGGCTCGCTTGAAATATTCTCGGATCTTCGTGCTGCCTATCACAAAACGAATTCCCTTGATGAGAATTCGAGGTTTGCTGCCTTTCAGCTTTCAGGAGATAAATCAACCGGCTGGACCAATATGCTCGGGTTAGGATTGATCGCTGATGATCGGGACAGCGAATTCAATCCAACCGAAGGTTACCGATATGAGGCTGGTGTGGCAGTCAGTGATCCCTTGCTTGCCAGTGAATTCAGTTTTACTTCCGTATGGGGAGAACTGCGCAACTATGTTGAGTTGTTGCCAAACGTGGTACTGGCCCATAAGCTGCGTGGAGAGATCATCTCCGGGAATCCTCCTTTCTGGGAACTGTCAACATTGGGCAATAAGGCAGGATTAAGAGGGTATCACCTGGATCGATTCCGAGGGGATCGATCCATTATCAATATCTTTGAATTGAGAACCTGGCTTTTCTCCATTCTGGATGAACAGATTCGATTTGGCGGACAACTGTTTTGGGACAGCGGAAGGGTTTTCAGCGATAATGATTCTGCTGGACTTTTTAATAACTGGCAGCACACGTTCGGTATCGGTGGCGCTGTGTCGCTCTTCAATCCCGATTTTATTATTACGGGTGATCTGGGTTTCTCAGAAGAAACATTCCGGATCTATGCGGGTATCGGTTACAATTTTTGAATGTGTGAATAGACTTGATTTATCATGAGTGAGAAGATACTGGTTACAGCCAACCGCGATATGGCTGCAGAGCTCTTTGAAAATCCGGACCCATCCCTATCAATCCTGCATGTACCGCTTGAAAGCTATTCGGCCTGGATTGATAAAGAGCTCGAAGATGAAATGACCAAGCGGCTGGATGAATTTAAATTTGTGCTCCATGGCAATCTCAGAAATAGCCGGTTCTTTACGAACTGGATGAACGAGCAGAAACTGGCAGAAAAATT
>JAWVZW010000323.1:0-3250 GCA_033721975.1 Balneolaceae bacterium | reverse complement strand
GTTAAACTATTTAGGGCTCAAAAGTGGTATTTAGCCCAATTCAAAACAAATTTTTTTTGCCATGAGCAACGCAATTCAGGGAATACATCATATTACAGCCGTATCCGGACCTCCACAGGAAAATTATGAATTCTACCGGAATAAACTGGGGCTCAGGTTCATCAAGAAAACCATCAATTTTGATGACCCGTTTACCTATCACCTTTATTACGGTAATCACCAGGCCACACCCGGAAGCGCCATTACGTTTTTTCCATGGCAGCATGTAGTTCAGGGTAGTCCGAACAAGGGTGAAGCAACCGGCGTACAGTATTCAATTCCGAAAGGTACTATTGAATGGTGGCAAAACTACCTGAAAGGAAAAGGAATTGAAGCAGGCGACAAAACAGAACGCTTTGGTTACTCGCTGATTTCACTCAAAGACAACGACGGCATGCACCTGGAGCTTACTGAAGATGCAGACAGCATCATTCCCGATACCAAAGGATATAGTGACGTAAAAGATGATGCTGCGATTCGCGGTTTTTTTGGAGCTACACTGAGTCTGGCCGACACCGGACGTACAGCCGAACTGCTTCAGGAAATGGGCTGGAATCATCATGGAGATGAGGACGGACACAAACGGTTTGCCTCCGCACCCGCCAACGGCCTTGGAAAATTCGTGGATCTGAAGAGCGAACCGGATCTGAACGGACGATTTGGCAAAGGATCAATTCACCACATTGCTTTTCGGGTCCCTGATGACGAAGCACAGGCAGAGTGGAGAGAAAAAATCCTCAAAATGGGATTTGATGTGACACCCGTTCAAAATCGTGATTATTTCCGGTCCATCTATTTTCGCGAACATGGCGGTGTTCTCTTTGAAATTGCCACCGATATACCCGGATTTGATGTAGATGAACCCTTTGAGGAATTGGGCACCGGCCTGAAAATTCCATCCTGGTACGAAAAACACAGGGATGAGATTGAAGCAAGACTGCCGGAACTCAATACGGAGGGTTAGATAAAGAGAAAAGTGAGACGTCAGACGTGAAACGTGAAACGATGGTAGTCGATTGATAATTGATAATGGACATTGGATCCCGATTTTCGGCCGCAAGGAACCGAAAAAGGCAAAAGGCAAAAGGCAAAAGGCAAAAATGGAAGAAAAGCACTCAATACTCAATACTCAATACTCAATACTCAATACTTATAAGTAAGATCCTACAATCTTAAACAACCACCAACTGACAACCAACCAAAACCCATGTTCCGAGCAAGTAACGACTCCCCATTCCAAGGCCCCCACCAGCAAACACAGCCTGTATTTTCCGGGACAGAGGCTGAATCAGCCCCTGGTGCCATGATCATGATTCACGGGCGGGGAGCAACAGCTGAGAGCATCATTACGCTTGCCGATGAGTTTGATGATCACAACTTGCATCTGGCCGCACCTCAGGCCGCCGGCTTTCAATGGTACCCCTACTCTTTTCTCGCACCGACCGACCGAAATGAGCCGGGACTGTCATCAGGATTGCAGGCCATTCATGATATCCGGATGAGGCTGAATGATCAGGGCTTTTCTGACAATAAGATCCTGTTTCTGGGTTTCTCTCAGGGGGCCTGCCTTGCATCAGAGTATGTGGCTCGTCATCCGGCCAGATATGGCGGCCTCATCGTTTTTAGCGGCGGACTGATTGGGGATCAGCTCCATCCGGAAAAGTATACCGGTTCACTTGATGGAACGAAGGTCTTTATGGGGTGCTCCGATATTGATCCGCATATTCCGGAAGAACGGGTTCACGAAAGTGCAGATATCCTGGAACAGCTGGATGCGTCGGTTGAAAAAAATATCTATCCGGGTATGGGACATACCGTCAATGAAGATGAGATCCGGAAAGCTGAACAAATGATCCGAAACGTGATTAGCACCTGACAATTCTTATATTCTTCACTTTCAGGTAACAGGTAAACACTCACAACTCGAGAATTTATGGATATCATTTGGATCGGGGTTGCATTTGTTGCAGGCTTTCTTGCCTCACGCATTAAAATTCCGCCTCTGGTAGGATACCTTGCAGCCGGACTGGCACTGGCCGTTTACGGCTATGAGCCAAGTGAGATGCTGCATGAAATTGCCCATTTGGGGGTACTCTTCCTCTTATTCACGGTTGGATTGCATATCCGTGTTAAAAATATTCTGAGGCCCGATATTTTAGGAATCGGGTTGAGTCACCTGGCCATTTCCACCGCTATTTTTATGCCGATCAGTCTCTGGTTCGGCTATGACCCTGCCGCCTCACTCATCATCGCCATTACACTGGGTTTCTCCAGTACCGTTTTAACGGCAAAGAACCTGGAGAGGCGAAACGAACTGGGTGCTTTTTATGGTCGGTCAGCGATTGGGATATTGATTCTTCAGGATCTGGTTGCCATAGCTATCATTGCCTACACAGGGGGAAGCGCACCCTCTCTATGGTCCCTCAGTATTTTTGCTCTGCCCTTTCTGCGGCCGCTTTTGATTCGCTTTTTAGGCATGATTCGGGAAGAGGAGCTGTGGATGCTTTTTGGTCTCGGACTTGCATTAGGCGGAGCAGCCCTCTTTGAATTCTTTCATCTTTCCGGTGAGCTTGGAGCTTTGGCTGCGGGTATGATGCTCGCATCGGATGAGCGTGCCGACCAGGTTGGCAAGAAAATGTGGAGTATAAAGGAGGCCTTTTTGGTAGGATTTTTCCTTGAAATCGGATTAACGGGCTTCCCGTCTGCACAAAGCTACTATTTCATCGCAGTCTTCACATTGCTGCTGCCTCTGAAATTCATTCTTTTTTACCTGCTGTTTGTTGCCTTCAAATTTCGGGCAAGAACAGGATTTCTTGCATCAACTACATTAACCGCATACAGCGAATTCACCTTAATTGCAGGAGCCGTTGCAAGTGCCAACGGCTTTATTCCTCCTCAACTGATTGTAGTCATGGGTTTGCTGACAGCATTCTCCTATGCATTGAACTCCGCTTTTACAACCAACGAGGAAAAGATCTGGCGGAAATGGGAGGGCTTACTGCGCAAATTTGAACGCGATACCCGGCATCCGGAGCACGAAGTGGTTTCCCTGGGTTCTGCTGAATACCTGATTGTTGGCATGGGCAACGCCGGACGTGCAGCCTATGACAAACTGAGAGAACAAGGCAAAGCAGTTGTGGGAATGGATATTGACCCTGACAGGATTGAACGCAACCTGAAAGCGGGAAGGCGCGTGGTTTACGGCGACATC
>JAWVZW010000322.1:0-3262 GCA_033721975.1 Balneolaceae bacterium | reverse complement strand
TCCGATTAACTCCTCAATATCTATGAACCCGGTAAAGATCAGTACACCAACTAGAACGAAAGCCACCAGATTGGATGTGCTGGCCGACAGAATATTGTTATCGCGGATATTTTTCAGGAACTGCTTATCCCCTTCATCCAGAAACTTTCTGGCCTGCATGAAGAGAAAAAATTCACCCGAATACCCAACTACTTCTTCATTATACACTCTTTTGGTCAGGAACAGGCGAAACAGCTTTCTCTTTTTCTCCGACCAAATCTGCCTATAGATAAAAATTTCTGTGACCGGAAGTGAAAAATAGAGAATGAAAAATATCACATAAAAAAGCGGCTCACCGGGCAGTGAACGCAATACCTCTCCCCAGCCAATTTCGGAAATCTGATAAATGATGATTCCGACAATAGCAGCGATGATAACACGCCTGGCAATTTTTTTAAATCGCTTCCCCCCCGGGCTGCTGTTAAAATCTTTCCAGATTTGCCTGATTTTTTTTTGGGTGATCACTGGAAAGTTGCAGGATTTTGAAAATGAAAAATTTTCATGCGCTTGCTATAAAATTATGGCGGAATCCATGTTCAGTTTACGGCTTGTTTTTTCCTGTCCTGCATCGTACCGGAGATCCTGAATGGTTTATCAAGACCAAAATCATCCCTTAATAAATATTTGATCTTCTTTTGCTGTGACCTGCTGAAAGTTTCCATATTCTGCAGACAAACAAACCGGACCTGCTTTTTCCGGATACGATTTAATTTCGCTTTCAAAATCGGATACAGATCCATTTCGCCATTCAGCATTACGGATTCATCATTCATTTCAAGAATGGCGTTTCCATCTTTTATCTCCAGATGGTTTGCAAGATATATACCTGAAAACTGCTCGGTACTTCTGAATTTGTACCGGATATTTTCTTCAAACAAAGACGGCTTTTTGTTGAAGAATTGTGCTAGAGTTTTCTTTCTGACCGGATGCGGCACATGCGGCGACATGTAATAGGATTCATAAAAGCCTGCAAGCTGAGCAGATTTGATTTGCATCAGCAGGTTCATCGTGCGGTTGATACCCAGAATCTTTTTGAAAGCCAGATTAACCCATTCATTCAGTTTTAATCGAAACTTCCCGTATTGTCGGACTTTTTTCCATTTCCCCCTCAAAACGACTTTTTCGCCACTGAAAAAATCTTCCGGCTCCACAGGCTGTGTAATTACAAAATCATCATTAAAGTAAATAAATCGATCCGAAAGTCCCTTGATTCTCCAGAGGGCTGTTTCAAGGGTTCGGCTATTAAAAGTTGGCAGTGCCCACTCATAGTCTTCCATAATTTCCCTGTGATCCACGATCCGGATACCTAATTCCTCCATCAGTTTGTCCGATAGGAAATCTGGAACCTGTTCGTCGGTAATGATGTAGATATTCCGTATCCAGGGAGCGTATTTACGAATGGAACGTAAACAGAATTTCAGTTCTCCATTATCAGCAAAGCGTGAGCTATCCCTTCCGGCAGGTATTTCAGATTCCACCTTGCCGGTCTCCTGCCTGTAAATACGATCACGTTTGCGCTGATGAGAAACATCATTCCCGTCAACCCATGTGATTACGGCGTCAATCTGTAGAGGTTCATTATGCATGGTAATAGAAGCTGGAATCCATTCCGCAAGGCATCATGCCATTGTAGCACCACTCTCCGGGGCTTTCAGTTTGCACAGTTTTTCAGGCTGAGTTACAAAGCCGCTGCCGAATGTTTCATGCAAAATGGATCGCTGTAAATGTACAATTAATTCAACTAAAAAGCCTTCCGTTGGTACAAAACAGGGAAACTCGCGGCATAGTTGTGTATCCGTTTTAGTTGTATGGCTAATGATTCGGAATGATCCGGATCAACATTTTATTTTACTCACGGAACTTACAGACTTTTTCACCCTACAAAAGGCTACATTAACCTCGCATAAGTAAATTACATCGCTCCCGTTATAGGTTGCGATAGTACCTATACGCAGACGCATACAATCAAACGTATGAACCGATCCAAACCTCTTATTACCGGATTCATCCTGACCCTGCTTTTATTATCAGCGGGCAGCGTTTCCTATGCCCAGTTAAGCAATCCGGAGGGCGATCTTAATCCTGTTGAGGAGGATATGATCTGGGCTCAGACCATGACGGGAAGCCATTTTAATGAATTCTGGAATTATCAGTTCTACTTTGATAATGGCATGAAAGTGCACATCCTGTTCTCCGTTGCCAATTTCGGCAGCCTGAAGGATCCTGTTTCCGGTGTAAGATTCTCTATTCTTCAGCCTGATGGGAAAACCTATCACGTTTCACGAGAGTATCCGCTTCACATGCTCATTCAGAACCGTGACAACTACATGTTCCGGCCCCGCCGTGAGCGTGAGCTTTATTTTATGGGCAAATTACCGGATGAACACAAAATTGTCATCAATACCCCCAAAGATGGTGTCTCATATCATATAGAACTGAGTCTGTCGAACATCGTCCGCGGTTATAAGTGGGGTGACGGTATATTCGATATTCAGGATGAACAGATAGGTATCATCACGCATATACCCTATGCAGAGGTAGAAGGGTTTGTTTCTGTGGCCGGAAACCGAAAAAATGTTAGCGGTACGGGATATATGGATCACACATTTCAAAACCAGACCACGACCCGATTAATGAAGAGCGGTTACAGATTTGTGAATCATATTGACGAAGACAACTGGGATCTACTCTACTTTCTGCTGCCTTCGGTAAGCCGCGGCAACGGTACTGTCGGGTATCGGCTGAAAAGTGAGAACGGAAACGTGTCGGTTGAAGGAATACAGTCTATCAGCGATTCACATAACAGTGATGCATTCGGAAAATCCATTCCCAGAATTGTTGAACTAGAACTCGAAAGCGGTACAACCCTGCGTCTTTTCAGAGATCGGGATCAGGAACGCTTTTCCGTTCTCGCCGATCTGAACTGGATTGCAAGGCGTGCGGCAAAAAGCTTTTTAGGTGGAGAAGTAATAGATTTTAGAGGGGATGCTACCCTTCAGGAACCCGCTCACCGTCCAAAACAAGGTCACTATAATTATTTCTTTGTAGAGTAAATCAGAACAAAGAAAAAAATTAGCGGAAAGAACTTCTCTTTCCGTGACTGACAGATCGCACGGATCTCCTATTTAATATTTCTTGCAAGCCATAAATAATGAAAGGGGCTTAAAAAAATAAACCCCGGGACGATCAATCCCGGGGTCGTATGCTTTAGGTTCAGCATAAT
>JAWVZW010000321.1:0-3265 GCA_033721975.1 Balneolaceae bacterium | reverse complement strand
ATAAACTGTTCCACAACCACCATCTTATCTTCCTCATTGGCGTTGTGGCCAAAAAACATAGCAGACTGTCCTTTTGCGCCGGAGTGGAACTGAAGCTGTTTTTCCGGCTCCACCTCAAGATATTCCTCAACCGACGTTGATACATCTTCGGGTGTGATATCCTCCACCTCATTGCGTGTACATCTCAGCAATCTGGCATTTTGCCGGCTAACAGCAAGAACACAAAATGTACCGTCAAGGCTCATCATGGGGAGTAGTGGAGTGATCAGAAAATGATCATTTACGTACACCGTACTGTCCAGATCATACGGCAGACGGTAATACTCGAAACCGTCTTCACCAATGTAAGCCGCGAGGCCTTTATCTGTATGCGACCAAAACATGGGCTGGTCCAGTAAATCCTTTGCCTCTTTCAGGAAAGCATTTACATCAGATTCTTTCATCCCTTTTTCTTCAAGTTTTTCTGCAGCTTCATTAATCAGATTTTTAAAACGGATCGGGTCCTGTTTAGACTCCTCACCGCTCTTGTGAGTTGGCATGGTTATGGTAACCAGCGGCTTTCCACTCCTGTTAATGAGTTCGTGTATCTTTTGTTCACTTACCATCCTAACCTCATCTTTGCGGGTTATTGATTTCTATACTATAAAAACTAAAAAATTTTACTATATAAAGGTTCCATTATTGATGAGATAGCATATAAAATATGGATCGATCCGGCTGGCTCGGAATTAAAAAAACACTTGGTCCCGGCATAATTATGGCTGCCGCTGCTATTGGTGTTTCCCACCTGGTACAGTCAACCCGGGCCGGTGCCGAGTATGGTTTCGCACTTGTCTGGGCTGTTCTACTGGCCAACCTTTTCAAATACCCTTTTCTGGAATTTGGCCCGCGCTACGCGCTTGCCACCGGTCAGGACATGATCCGCGGATATGCTAAACTTGGCAAGGCGGCTCTATGGATTTTCATTCTCTTCACACTATTGACCATGTTTGCCATTCATGCCGCGGTTACGATCGTTACGGGCAGCCTTGCTAGCAATCTAACCGGTCTGGAATTGCCTGTGATTACATGGAGCGGTATTGTTCTTGTTGTTTGCGTGCTTCTGCTGATACAAAATCGGTTTTCTTTTTTCGACTCCATGATCAAGGCCCTGATGGTGATTTTTGCTATCTCCACCATCATTGCGGTCGTCGCAGCTCTGTCAATTACCGGTTACCAGGCTCAGCCAGGTTTCATTGGGCCTGAGATATGGACCGTATCGGGTGTGGCCTTTTTAATTGCGCTGATGGGCTGGATGCCCATTCCGATTGATGCAGCCGCCTGGCACTCTATTTGGACGGTTGAAAAAATGAAAATCACCGGTTACAAGCCAAAACTGAGTGAGGTACGGTTTGATTTTAACCTGGGCTATATCGGTGCAGCCGTCATCGCTCTTTTTTTCCTGACCCTGGGAGCATTGATCATGTACGGTTCCGGAGAGCAATATGCTGCCAGTGCAGCCGGATTTTCCGATCAGTTTCTTACCCTCTATACTCTTACCCTGGGTGAATGGTCAGGGATTATCATCGTCATTTGTGCCTTTACTACCATGTTCAGCACAACCCTTACCGTTACCGACACATACCCGCGTGTACTCTCACGGATCCTGAACGTTCTCAAACCTGAGACCGAGACGTCCAATAAACGCTTATACAGAATTCTTTTACCCTTGATCAGCGCCGGTTCTTTTCTCTTTTTATTTCTGCTGGGCGACCGCTTCCGGTTATTGATTGATCTTGCAACAACGCTATCGTTCCTGACCGCACCCGTACTTGCATTTATTAACCATAAATTGATTCACCACCCGGACGTCCCTGAAGAATTTCGACCCCGACCCTGGCTGAGATATCTCAGCATTGCCGGTATACTATTTCTGACCCTTTTTGCTTTCATTTACCTATACTGGATCGTTTTGACGTGACATTTACTCAACAATTTGCCGCATGAAGAGAATCATTACCCTCATTTTCCTGCTCACGGCCATAGCACTGCCTGCTTTTGGTCAGTATTACAGCACGCAGTATCGCGTACCCGGTCAAAACTGGATGGAGCTGAAATCGGATCACTTCCGTATTGTATATCCTGAACGCTATCGAAGTGAAGCCATGCGCTCTCTTTCGATTCTGGAAGCGGAATACGGTGATGTTCAAGATTTGATCGGCGGCAGCCTGAACCAGTTTCCGGTCATTTTGAATCCTGAAAATGACCGCTCCAACGGATTTGTCACATCATTAAATTTCCGATCCGAAATCGAGCTCGCACCGATTCGCGGTAAAGCCCTGAGCCCCCGATCCGGCGGCTGGCTGGAGTCGGTTCTTCCCCATGAGCTCGTTCATGCACTTCATTTTTCTGTGAATCCGCCCGCCCTGACCCGGATTCTCGGCCTTTTTTCTCCCGATATGAGACGATCTGTTCATGGCGCCGCTCCGGCCGGATTTCTGGAGGGAATTGCGGTTCAGTACGAATCACATGGTACGCTCCCGCATTCAGGAAGGGGAAATTATCCGTATTTCAATAATCAGTTTAACGCATTGCTTGGCACCGACAATGAGTGGTCTATGGGACAGCTGGTTCATATTTCCGATTTCACACTCCCTTTTAACCGCCACTATATCGGTGGCTATCAGTTCGTTAACTGGCTACAGGAAACCTATGGCGACGATACGTTTAAAGAAGCGGTAAGAAAACATTATAAGTACCCTTTTCTGGGGTTCGGCATCACCCTTAGAAGCGTAACAGGCGAATGGACCGGAGAATTGTACCGCGACTTCTCAAGAGATGTGAAGGCGGAAGAGCAGGAAAGGCTCTCCATGCTGGAAAATGAAACAGCCAGTCTAGCTGCAGAAGTGCCTTTTGATGCAACCTGCAGAAGGATGTTAAGGCCGGACTGGCTCGACAACGAAACGGTCCTTTTTTATGCACGGTCCTGCAATCGCCCAACGGGATTCTATGAATATTCAACCCAAACGGGAGACATTCAGCTCTTAAGGGAAGTTGTACTCACAGAAGATGCCGATTATTCTCTTTCTGCAGATCGTTCCTCCGTTGTGTATTCACGTTATCACGCGGATGCTATCTACGATAGGATTTTTCGCGGCGATCTTCACAGGCTGGATACGGAATCCGGGCGTTCTGCTCGGATGACCAAAGATTTGCGTCTTTTTTCACCTGCTTACGATGGCCGGAACCTGTACGCTGCCCATACCAATGCAAACAGACAAGTTCT
>JAWVZW010000320.1:0-3271 GCA_033721975.1 Balneolaceae bacterium | reverse complement strand
TTTGACAAGAATACGATCGCCTATCTCACCAGTATGGAGCAGCCTCTGGGTATGGCGGTTGGGAACTGGCCAGAGGTGAGAGAAAGTATTGAAGCTTTAAACGGCAAAGGGCCGGATGATGTAATGGCTATAACCCACCTGCTGGCAGGCACCATGATCCATCTGGGCGGCAAAGCTGAATCAGTGGATGAGGGTATAGAAATGAGCAAGGCATCGATCCGGGATGGGACTGCATTGCAAAAATGGAAGGACATCGTGAAGGAGCAGGGAGGAGATGTGGGTGTCATCAAAGATCCCGATTCATATGAGGAAGCCGAATGCATTGAGGAGGTGCATTCTGAGCGTGATGGATATATTTCTGAAATGGACACCTATTCAATGGGAATGGTGGCTGTGGAGCTGGGAGCCGGCCGGCGGGCAAAAGAGGACAGCGTAGACCCGGCAGCCGGATATGTTCTTCACAAAAAAACCGGTGATCCCGTAAAGAAAGGTGAAACAATTGCGGTACTTCATACGAACAAGAAAGAAATGTTGGACAAAGCCAGGACATCGTTACTTGAGGCAATCACAATCCGTGATTCTAAACCTGCCCTGCACAAGTTAATCACACACAGAGTTGATATTTATGGTGTACATGAATACAATGATTAACTGTTGTTTAACGCAAAAAAAGAAGTACATTTAATGCTGCACATGGCAATTCAAACAAAATCTTAGCACCATGTTTCAACGATTTATCAGAGCTCTCAAATCCCTTTTTGGAGGCGTGATCAGTTCAATGGAGGATCCCAAGCTCATTTTGGAGCAAAATATCCGTGAGCTGAATGAACAGATTCCTCAAATGAATGAAAATATTGCCACTGTAAAAGCCAATGCAGTGATGCTTCGCAAGGAAGTGGAGCGATATGAAAAGACAATCACAGAGGTTACGGCAAAAATTAAATCTGCAATCAATGCCGACAGGGATGATCTTGCCGAAGGTTACGCTCTTCAGCTTGAGAAAGCCCGGGAGAATCTTGAACACTCCAGGGATCAGCTGAAATTTGCCGATCAGGCCTATGAGAAAGCGCTGAAGGTGAAAAAAGCATTTATGCGCGAGAAAGACCGCAAAATCAAGGAAGCCAGGGAAGCTCTGCGGGCCAGCGAGCGTGCAGAATGGCAGGCCAAGGTTGCCGATGCTCTTGAGACGTTTGAAATGGGCGGGCTTGATCAGACCCATAATGAGATGGTGAACCGTCTGAACGAGCAAACTGCCAAAAACGAAGCGCGCATGGAAATTGCACTGGAAAGCGTTGATACAGAAACCATGGAGATTGAGGCCAACGCCGAGAAACTCCGTGCACAGGAACTCGTGAACCAGTTTAAGCAGGAAATGGGCAAAGCACCGGCTCCTGAAAAGAAAGAGAAGAAAGTGGAGGTTGAAGAACCGTCTGCAACAGAAAAAGAATCCGGAAAGACCGTGGGGCGCGACCGAACCAAAGCGTAAACGGTTAATCCAACCGGATTGCTGAACACCGACTGAAGCGATACTATCTATAATGTCAACAAACAGCGAACAAGAGCGGGAAAGGCTCAAAGAGGAGTATAAAGAGCACTACAGAAAGGTACGCGATGCAAAGGAGAAGCTTCGCAGATCGAAGTACGTTCAAAATGTGAATGAAGCCATCCACAAAATGAACGCCGATGAATTGCTGACCTCTGTTGACGATTTCCTGGGGAGCGTTCGGAACAAAATGGCCAGTTTCGAAGCCCGGCTGGATGTTGCCATGGATCAGTTTCTTGAGGATCAGGATCATCCGGATATAGAACAGCAGGATGAGGAACTCAGAAAAGCCAAGGCTCATGATACGCTGAAGCAGATTAAGCAGGAGATGGGAATGCTGTACACCGAAATTGAACAGCAGGCCCGGAACATGAATGTGGAAAAAACCGTAGGCAAAAAGGGAGCGCAGGACGTTGAGTCCGGGGCTGATGATGCCGACCTTCATCAGGATGAAGAAGAAACCTAAACGTTGACATGAGCAGCGACAAAGAGTATATCAATTTTACCAAAGAAGCATTTATGCACCCGGTGAACCTGGTGTGTCTGCTGGTGGGAACCATATCGGCTCTCGTTTTTAACGACGTGGGGGCGATATCCAATACCATACTTACCATGACGTTTGGTGCTGAACTGATTTATCTGGGTGTTGTGCCAAGATTGCCTTCCTATCAGAAGAATATTCGTCTGAAAAAGCAGAAGGAACGAACGGAAGACTCGGGCGACAAAATGATTTTTTATCAGCTTGATGCCCGGTCACAGAAGCGTTTTCTGGTACTGAAGCATATTACCGGTGAGGCTAAAAAGAATTTCGATACCCTTCCATACAGCTCTAAATCCATGCTGGACCATATCCGGACGAAAATGGAGGATTTGCTGACTACCTATCTCAAATTGCTGGACATGAACCGCAGGTTTCAGATGTATATCAACTCTGAAGTGGAAGACGAGCTTAGGGAAAAAGTAACCCAGCAGGAGAGTGAACTGGAAGATATTGACTCTGAAAAGCTCAAAAAAACAAGAGAACGCCGCCTTCAGATCCTCACCAAGCGTCTCAGGAAGTTTGATTCAGCCAAGGAGAAGTTCCTGATCTGTGAAACACATCTTGAAACGATTGAGGATGCAATTCGCTATATTTACGAGCAATCCATGACCATGCCGAATGCAGAGGATGTAGGTGATCAGCTCGACAGGCTTGTCAGCGAGATGGAAGAGACAACATCCGTCATCGAGGAGCTCGATCAGGATTTATTGCCTGGATTCGAAAATCTGGATCATGAACTGGAGCTGGCTGAGCTACGCAAGGATGCTGAGGAGCTTCACAAGGAGACGGAACAGAAAGTCAAAAAGAATATATGACACCCAGACAATTCGATACCCTTTTGCTTGAAATTGACGAGCAGGGGATTGCACTGCTCACGGTAAACCGACCCGATAAACTGAATGCCCTCAATGCCACCGTTCTGGATGAATTGGAAAAGGCAGCCGATGATCTCAAGGATAATGAGAAAGTCAGGGTTGTCATTCTCACCGGCGCAGGTGAAAAGGCATTTGTGGCGGGAGCAGACATTAAAGAGCTGAATACACTGGACCGGGCTGCGGGAGAAACACTGTCGAAACGAGGACAAAACGTTTTCAGCAGTTATGAGAACCTGGGTAAACCCGTAATCGCACTGGTAAACGGCTACGCTCTGGGAGGCGGTGCAGAACTTGCCATGGCCTGTCATATCC
>JAWVZW010000319.1:0-3277 GCA_033721975.1 Balneolaceae bacterium | reverse complement strand
GCCACGGTCTTTATAAAAATCGAGCGCTTCTTCTTTGGATACCTCTCTTCTCTTAAACTCTGATTTGTTGCGCGCCAGCTCAATCATTTTGTCTTCAACATCACTGAGCTGATCCTGGCCGAATGGTTGATCTCCGAAATCAATGTCGTAATAAAAACCACTTTCAATCGGCGGACCAATCCCGAACTTGGCATCTGGATAGAGTTCCTGAATCGCCTCTGCAAGCAGATGGGCTGAAGAGTGCCAGAAGGTATATTTGCCGTCTTCGCTCTCCCAGGTATTAATAGTGATGGACCCATTGGTCTCTATGGGAGCATCCAGATCTTTAATCTCCCCGTTAACGGTTACACTTAGAGCATTCCGGGCAAGGCCTTTTGAAATACTCTCTGCAACTTCATTGCCTGTGGTTGGGTTGGGATATTTTTTTTGAGCACCGTCAGGAAACGTGAGGGTGATAAAGTCTTCTGGCATTAATTTAGTTGGGTATAAACTGTGGTAAATGTGAATCAGCCGTTTGCTGGGGTTAAAAATACAAAATCCTGACATTTCCTTAAACCGATATCTGAGCAGGTTTTTTGGTTGAAACCGTAACAGATTAACTGCCCGCTCATCCTATGAACCCGTACCAGGCTTTTTTCGGAAAATATACCTACAGACCTACAGATGAACACCCAGTTAAAGAAGAAAATTGAGAAACCCCGCTTTTTTCAGAGCGAGGCCATGTTTATCTATGATCATTATTCATATAAAATCATCGATGTAAACGAGGCTGCTGTTGTATATTACGGATTCAGCTAGCATGAGTTTCACTCTATGAAAATTACGGATCTCGGGGAAAAGGCTAATCTGGAGTCTCTCAATATGGGTGAAAGCGCAGTGCAGCCTGCGTCGGTCTGGTTACACCGATCAAAGAACGGGGAGCAATTTTACATTCAGTTTACCCGACAGCATATTAAATACCACGATGACTTGGTTCAGCTTGCTGTTGCTCACGACATTTCTGAAAAGATCGAAAATCTGGGGTCAGAACTTCACACCCTGCCTCGTGTTGACACCATGAAAGCCCAGCTGCCGGTAGCGACGATTGAATGGGATAAAAATGCCAATGTCAGGGATTGGTCGGATGCGGCTGCCAGAATTTTTGGGTGGAGTTTTTCCGAAATAATCGGAAAGAATCTGTTTGAAACCGGGATGCTTCCTGCTTCGCAGAAAAAGAAGGCGGAAGAAAATATCCGCAAATTTACAGAGAAGAAGAGTACATACTTCTCCATCGACTCGGTACAACTCACAAAAACCGGTCAAAAACTCTACTGCACATGGCATAATGCAGCCATTTACGATCAAAGCGGAAAACTGCTCAGTATCTACTCTCTGGTAGAAGATGTCACAGACAAAAAAGAAGCCGAATTAAAGCTTAAGGAATCTGAAGAGCGATTCAGGGTACTGAGTGATGCATCACTTGTGGGCGTATATATGCTTCAGGATTTCAATTTTAAGTATGTCAATCCGCGTCTTTGTGAAATGAGCGGTTACTCCGAGGAAGAGCTTTTGCAGAATACAAGTCCGATGGATTTGATTCACCCGGATGACCAGGAGAAGCTCACGAAATTGCGGGAGATGTGGAAAAACAGCGAAATCGACTCATTCGAAATTGACCTGCAGGCGGTAACCAAAAAGAGCAAAATCATACACGTAAAAGTGTACGGGTCAAAAATCATGCTCAAAGACAGTCCCGCACTGATCGGGGTAGTGGTGGATCAAACTAAGCAGATAGAGGCTACGGCAAAGTTTAAAACCTCTGTTGAGAGCTACAGGGCCCTATTCGACTCAATTGGTGACGGAATCTATATCCAGGACAGAAACGGTAAAATCATCGAGGTAAACAAAACTGCCCTCGAAATGAACGGGTACTCCAGAAATGAGATCATTGGAAAACATCCCAAGATGCTGGCTGCACCTGGTAAAGTGGATATGGATTACACAGAACAGCTGTTTGAAAAAGCTTTGAATGGAGAGAAGCAGGAATTTGAATGGTGGGGAAAAAGAAAAAACGGCGAAATTTTTCCTAAAAACATTCGTCTCAATCCGGGTAATTATTTTGGAGAAAAAGCGGTGATCAGTATCAGCCGTGATATTTCTGAACAGTATGAACAGCAGAAAGAATTGAGGCATAATGAGGAACTCTTCAGACAGCTGTTTCAAAATGCCCCCATAGGAATTGCGCTGCTTGATGATCACAAGGAAATTCAAATGGCCAATGAGGGGTTTGAAGAGATCTTCGGATACAAGCTGGAGGATATAAAAGGACTCGATATTGACTCGGTGATTGCACCGGATGATAAATATGAAGAGGCCCAGACTTTGTCTCAGAGCAGGGAACCCTTCGAGATTACAAGTATACGGCGTAAAAGTGACGGCAGCCTGATCGATGTGCTTATTTATGGAGTGCCCGTGATGCTGGAAGGTAGAACCATAGCCATCTACGGTATATACGTGGATATATCGGACCGTAAAAAGGCAGAACGGCAGATTCGGCAGTCACTCAAGGAAAAAGAAGTTCTACTTTCTGAAATTCATCACAGGGTGAAGAATAATCTGGCCGTCATTACCGGGCTGCTCGAGCTGCAGTCTCACAACACGGAAAATGAAGTGGCCAGCCGTGCACTTAAGGACAGTCAGATGAGGATCAATTCCATGGCATTGATCCATGAAAAACTCTATCAGAATGAAACCCTGTCCAAAATTGAGTTTGATCACTATATCAGGGAGCTGATCCAGGTAATCAAAAAGTCTCATTCACTGTCTGCAGAAGACATTGAAGTAAATTTTGACACGGATTCGATTCAATTCACCATCACCCAGGCAATTCCCTGTGGTTTGCTGCTCAATGAAATTGTTACCAACGCATTCAAGCACGCCTTCCCGGATTCGTATGAGGGAGAGCCAAAAATATCTGTGTCACTGAAGAGTGTTGGTGATGAGCAGGTAGAGCTTTCAATACAGGATAACGGGATTGGTCTGCCGGATGACTTTTATACCCTAGGCAAAACATCGCTCGGAATTACGCTGATCAAAACCCTTTCCAAACAGATTGGTGCGGATGTACAAATCGATACAGACAAAGGTACTTCTTTCCGGTTCCGTTTTGACCTTGAGCCGCTGCTAACCTGAATCTGATGTAGAAAAGGATCTGCGGTAGGGGTTTCTTTTTAGCAAAAGAGTAGGAGGGAAGTGGGTTTAGGCAGATTCGAACTGCCGACCTCCACGATGTCAACGT
>JAWVZW010000318.1:0-3303 GCA_033721975.1 Balneolaceae bacterium | reverse complement strand
TTGGCAGAACATTATACGGTGATAATTCCTGACCTGCCCGGTCATGGCCGATCAGAAGGCAGAAGTGGTCCCTTCCGTTTTGATCTGGTTGCAGAAGATCTCCTGGCATTGATGAGCGAGATGGGGTTCAGCCGTTTTCATGCCATCGGATACAGCGCGGGCGGTATCACGTTATTTCACATGGCGACGATCGATCCGGATCGCATCGATGCCATGGTAATTGTATCCGCTCCTCATCAGCTCGTAAAAGAGGATATTCTGGCTTATCCGGTCTATGAAAATCATCCGCCTCAGGTTCATTCATACTGGCAGGACGTCCATCCCGGGGGTGAGGCCCAGGTCAGTAAACTGATTGAAGGTTTTCATGCTGTTGCCGAAATGACGGCAGAGATGAGTCTTTCTCCTGAGCAGCTGGCTGCTATTGAGGCCCGGACACTTTATGTGGGTGGTGACAGGGACCCGCTGGTTCCTCTTCCGATAGTTATTGAGATGTATGAATCCGTACCTGACATTTCACTTTGGATACTTCCTGAACAAGGTCACTCACCCATATGGCCGGACTGGGGCGGATCTGAGAATGCTGCCCGAATGTTTCCGGAAATGGTTATCCGGCATCTGGGTGATGAGACTCTGAATTAGGTGTTTCAAATAACCACCAGCAGGCTGGTGGTTATTTATTTGACCTCCCATTTACAGTTACATTAGCCGATCACTTCACTTACCAATACAAATCATGAAAAAAACACTCCGATTTAGTGAGTTATCCGACCGAACCCCGGAACATTACCTGGTTAATGGTCTGGATTTGGTCGTCATACGATATGACAATAATGTATCTGTTCTCTATGGCAGGTGTCTTCATCGCGGGGCCCTGATGTCGGACGGCCACATTGAAGGTGATAACTTGATCTGCGGGCTCCATGGCTGGGATTATCGATATGATACGGGAGTGTCCGAATACGATAACAGTGAAGTCCTGCATAAATTTTCATCCAAAATAAAAGACGATTATGTATGGGTGGATGAAGACGAAATCAATGCTTTTTTGGAAGAACATCCTCAACCCTTCAATCGCAGTCAGTATCTGGGACAGTATGCCGATACACATCCTGAGGATACCGAGCCCTACTCTTTATACATCAAGGAACTGGCTCAAAATGGATTAAAAAACTATGGCCATCACGGTCCCTCAGCTGCTATGGGCGTTGACCGGAACACACTTCCTAAGTGGGAGGACATTCAGTTCTTACCGGCGCAGCTTGCCAGCAGGCCCTTGTTGGATGATGATGCTGTTGATACTTCAGTCGTCATTGGACCCAACGCAAAGAAGCCACTTCAGCTGGATATACCGGTTTTCGTTTCTGATATGAGTTTTGGTGCATTATCTAAAGAGGCAAAAATTGCATTGTCAAAAGGGGCCGAGTGGGCCGGTACCGGCATTTGTAGTGGTGAAGGTGGAATGTTGCCGGAAGAACAGGAAAATAACTCGCGATACTTTTACGAATTAGCATCCGGTAAATTCGGTTTTTCATGGGATAAAGTGCTGAAAGCTCAGGCTTTTCATTTCAAAGGCGGTCAAGGAGCCAAAACAGGTACCGGCGGACACCTTCCCGGCCACAAAGTAACGAAGGAAATAGCTGCTGTCCGCGGTTTACAGGAAGGTGAGACCGCAATTTCACCGGCAGCTTTCCCAGACCTTAAAACTGCTGAGGATTTCAGAATGATGGGAGAAGAGGTTCGTAAAATTACGGGTGGAATTCCTGTCGGATTCAAAATTGCTGCAAGCCATATAGAAGCAGATATTGATTTTGCACTCAATGCAGGGGCAGATTATATCATCCTGGATGGACGAGGAGGCGGTACAGGTTCAGCTCCCACTATACTCAGAAACAACATCAACGTGCCTACAATCCCTGCGCTTGCCAGGGCCCGAAGACATCTGGATAGAGTCGGTGCAAAAAATGTAAGCCTGATCATAACAGGCGGCCTCAGGGTTGCCGAGGATTTTGCCAAAGCACTTATGCTTGGGGCAGATGCCATAGCTGTATCCAACTCAGCGTTGCAAGCAATTGGTTGCCTGGGTATGCGAGCCTGTGATTCCAATAATTGTCCGGTTGGAATTGCAACCCAGAAGGAGAACCTCAGAAGCAGACTGATTATTGACTCCTCTGCAGAGCAGCTCAGCAACTTTTTCAATGCCACTAATGAATTGCTTAAAGTGATAGCCCGGTCGTGCGGTCACAATCATATTGCCGGATTCAACATTGACGATCTGAGCACATTTAATTATGAGATGCATAAACTAACAGGCATCCCTTACGCAGGATTTAATCCGTCCATTAACGCTTCCTAGCCTATACCTGAAATTCGTTTGATAAAGCAATAATTTTGCAATTTTTGGTCATTTCTGAGAATGGTCACTCCTCAATCTGGTCCGGCTGGAGAGGATCGGAACATGCGGCCTAAATTTTTCCGGACGTGGCTGTCCGACATCAAGGGACAGAAGTCGCTGATTAATATCAGTTCTGATGGCTGATTATTGATCCAAACACAAACTGTAACTTTTTGTACAGTGGTGCGTAATCAAGGGTATGGAAAATGAAAAATCCAAAAATATCATAATAGGAGCGGGTTTGGGGATGGTGTTTGGAGCTGCCTTTGGCAGTGCAGCAGTCGGTTTGGTTATCGGGGCTGCAGTGGCGGCGGTATCAGGCTCTTGCATCCGAAATAAACTTGCATCCAGGGCTTAAGGTTTAGCCGCAAGCAGCCTCTCCTTCCCATAAAAGCTGACTGCCGGACGTGTTCGGGATGATTCGGAATGTTTATGGAAAAAGTTCTTCCAGATAAACCTCCGGCTGCATCGCTTCTGATTTCCAGTCAGGGTTCAATCTGTCTAAAAGGACTGCCTGTGCCCAGCCGCTGTAATAGAAAATGGTTCCATCGAACTGCATATCACTTTGAAGCTGACTGATTTCCTTCCTCCAATGGCTGCCAGCCTTTTTATAACCGTTAAAATCTGATATCTCCCCCGTGGCCGGTAAAGGCTCGTAAGAATCTGATTTATTTGCCATTTTCATGGCCATGAGTTCGGCATATTTGGCTAGACCTTCCAGCCACTCCCGTCGTTGTTCATATTGAATCAGAGGTTCGCTGATTTCCTTCCTGCGTTCATATCTGTGCACAATCCATCTCTCTGCTATTTTTTTCATTTCATCCAAATCTTCTTCACCAATGGCAGCTGCCAGCAGCTTGCGCTCCTCCAGCCATGAAGATCTGAATTCGGGATCATCCCAGGGATATTCG
>JAWVZW010000317.1:0-3307 GCA_033721975.1 Balneolaceae bacterium | reverse complement strand
CTGCGTTCATATCTGTGCACAATCCATCTCTCTGCTATTTTTTTCATTTCATCCAAATCTTCTTCACCAATGGCAGCTGCCAGCAGCTTGCGCTCCTCCAGCCATGAAGATCTGAATTCGGGATCATCCCAGGGATATTCGTCCTCCAGGGAAACCACATTTTCGGCCTCTATCAGGCTTTCATTCGCCGTGACTGCCTGAAGCACATGAAATGATTCATGTAAAATCGCACTCACATACCAGTTGCTGTCAAATTGATGTAAAAACAGCCCGAATGGAAAAACAGGTTTCAGTATTCCGGGTAATTGATTCCCAATTTGCCTTACCATCTGGATTCCTGTCCACTCTCTTGTCGTCATGCTGGCCGCGTACTGATCACCGATCTGAACAATAAATGCCTGAGGGGTTGGTCCGTTTTCCGGCAATGGCTGACGATAATAATCCTCTCCTTGCACCTGAGTCCAGGTGCCTGCTTCCGTGACTGTTCTGGGCACTCGCTTCCAGCCTTCTGCAGGCTGATCCATTCCCACCAGGAATACATGCGATTCATTATACACTACCCAGGGAATTTTCAGTGTATCCCACCCGGGCCATATCTGGTCACCCAAGGACTCACGAAGATGAGTGGCTTCATCAAGCAATATTCGATTTCTGCCATCAAGGGTAAGATGGTTTTCAGAAGCTTCAGGCAAGGTCAGGTTATGAAGGCCAATACCTGCCATAATCATTATCAGAAGAACAATAATCCCCAGAAAGAACTTCAATACACCGGTAATACATCCTCTCTTCTTCATCGCCTTCATGATTTCATTCTTTTTTACATTACCCAGAACCGCTGGAAAAAAACATGGGGAAAAGCATTACATCTTTAGGATAAATCCAGTGCTTCAAGACAAATTAAATGAACCTTTTTGTCTTTTGATTCATTATTGAACTGTATGAAATCCTATCGAAACAAGTTCTACTACATCCTATTCGTACCCTTATTTGCCCTGATCATCTTTTTAGAATCGGCTGCGGGACAGGGCTGGAAACCTGCTGAAGGCGTCACTGTTGAAGGCACCTACATTGGTGATTTTTTTTCCAATTTTTCCGGTGGAGACAGCAGGGGAACCGTCTACCTCCATAATATTGACCTGACGGCTACATTTGACGTTGAAGAAATGGGGGGTTGGCAGGGAGGTACACTTTTTCTGTATGGATTAAACCTGTACGGCGGAAATCCAGCAGGTATTGTGGGTGATGCGCAGGGTGTAAACAACATTGAGGCCGGTGATGCCTTTCGGCTCTATGAGGCCTGGTATGAACAGATCCTTTTTGAAGGTCGCCTCTCCATATTAGGGGGGCTTTATGGCCTGGACTCAGAATTTGATGTAATAAATTCAGCATCCCTGTTTATTAACAGCTCACACGGAACGGGTCCTGATCTTTCGCAAAGCGGACGAAACGGACCCTCGATTTTCCCGTTTACGGCACCCGCACTTCGCCTGAGGGTATCTCCAATTGTACCCCTGGCTATTCAGGTGGCAATCGTTGACGGTGTACCGGCTCAGAAAGGCCTGGATCGCATAGCGTTGGATCCTGATGATGGTTTTCTTATTGCAGCAGAAACGTCTTATTTATTCCCGGGAACCTATGAAACGGATACCAGCGGACTGCGGCGACGTCGTGTAAGCCGCACGGGCACCGTGCCCTACAGCGCACGAATAGCCATAGGAGCCTGGGCCTACAGCAAATCCTATAACAGCCTGGCCGCCATGGACCTTGTAGATCTTCCTGAAATGTCCGGAAAGAGCCGTGGTATTTACGCACTGGCAGAAGGTCAGGTATATCGTGAGAATGCGGATCCTTCACAAGGACTCTCCCTGTACGCCCGGGTAGGCTTTGCCAGTCAACATGTGAATCGGTTCAGCACCTATACAGGTGCCGGCGGTGTTTATACAGGTCTGTTTTCCGGACGAAGCTCTGATCAGTTGGGGCTTGGCATTGCAGCAGCTCATAACGGCGACCCCTATCAAGAAGCCATTCGGGAGTTGGGTGATAATACGACGTCTTCTGAAGTGAATATCGAGCTGACCTATCTCGCACAACTTGCACCCTGGCTCACGCTTCAGGGAGACCTACAGCATGTTATTAATCCGAACACAGACCCAACATTCACAAACGCCACAGCTGCAACGGTTCGCCTAGTAATTACCCCTTGATTTTAGCAGGTTAGATTATACTTGATCAGGGTTTACTGATTTATCGATATCTTTTTTCAGATCACCTAGCCGGTTCATACAACGTTGTCACAATAACCCCCTTCCCCTCATTGAATGGCACTTTCAACAATTGCTTTTCTTCTCTGATCCTGAAATTGAATGGCGGTGCTGTCAGTACAACTCCGCTCCCCTTTTTCAGCCGGATGCCCTGCCCTGAAAGGATCTCCTTATTGGGAATAAACTCCCTTTCCGGCAAATGCTCTGTGATGATAACGTACTTTAAATCATACAGTTTTTCTACGATTTGCAGAATCTCATCATTTGAAAGGTGCTGAAGCACGTTTCGCAGAATTGCACAGTCACCGTCCGGCCATTTATCGGAGGCAATATCCAGACATTGAAATTCCAGGTTTTCAGTTTTGAATAACTGCCTGTTTCGCTCTATCAGGTCTTCAACGATATCGGCTGCAATAACCTTTTTTGCGTGCCTGATCAGCCGGCTGCCAACATTGAAATCACCGCAGCCCAGATCACAGACAGTCAACGGTTCATCAAAGGATTTCAAAAAAGAGCGGACAACCTTGATATATGGATCTACAAGATCTGAATGATGCGACCCAATACCTGAATAGTAATCTGCATCGCCCCCTCCCCACAGATTTTGGTGATAGATTTGTTCCATGACCCTTCTGGTAGGCCAGGGCTTTTTTTCTTTATTCGAACCCATATTATTCACAACCGATATGGTAACCAATCCCATACTTGCATGCAGCCGCTTTGTATGTTTTGTTACTAAACCTTTTTTATATTGTTTGAAGTGGCTAGCCCTTACTCATCTCTCCGGTATGCCCCTCCACCTAAACCACTAATGGAGGTTCATATGGAAATGTTCAGAAGAAGTTGTGCCCTGATAATCATTCTGCTCTTATTGGGTAGTTGTAATGATCCCTCATCCATCATAAGCTCACCGGATGACGGGCTATTGGTTAAAGAAATCGTAACTCAGGGACATGTAGGAAAAGAAGTTGTAAAACCTTTCAAAGCTACATTCTTTACAACCGGTGGTGTGCAGCCGGGACCTGAAAGTGTGGAGCGGTGTGGTG